>NZ_QGHD01000001.1:350175-396091 GCF_003148885.1 Hallerella porci
GGGTGCATGGCAAAAAGGACTTCGCCGTGGCGACCCTCACGGACATGGACGGCGCGCATTCGAAGATCGCCCTTGTGAACACGCGCGATTCGAACGTTGTGGAACTTGCCTCGGGCGCGGAACTCTGGCATCCGGACCTGTGGGTGGATGGGCTGAATGTCTCGGACTTTGAACTGGACTTGGACAGCGCGGGGGTGTATGAAACAGAAAATACGGGGGCCGAGATGACGGCGATTAGAATCACTTTGCAAGTTCTGTATAAATATCGGGATTCTGCTTCGGTACTTGTAACAGGATCTTCGAGACCGCAGATAGCTATCGATCCGCGCTACTGGAATCGCCGAGAAAATTCGCGACTTTTTGTGGTGAACGCCGCCAATGCGTCGATTGACATCAATGCCTCGGAACGAATGCTTTTTGGTTATGGACGCTCGATTTTGCCAAATCTTAAAGTAGTTGTCTTTGGTATCGATTTGGATCTGCTTTCTTATCACTATCATCGCAACCACAATTCTTGGGAAGCGAATTTCCTAGGCCAAAATTCGCCGGGAATCCGCTACGACATCGATCACGATTTCTGGAAAGACGGCTTTCCGGAAGAACTTTACGATCTAACGGTGAACGCTTACGGGGCGAACGAATCAGAGCGGATTCGCTATGATTCGACTTATGGCATGATTATTCCTATGCCCCCCGGATCGGAAATCGGCTGGACAAAAAAATTGGAAATTTCGGACGATACGACTTGGACGGGATTTGAAAAGAATGGCGTCGAAAAAGCATTCGCCAAAATTCGGGAAATTCTCGAAAAAGCGGAGGCGTCTGGCATCTATGCGATTGGCGTGATTTTCCCGCAGAATCCGAACTATAAAAATACGGGAGCCTTTGGGCGTTATGGACTGCGCCGTTCGTTTGCAGAAACGATGATTGAACGCTTGCAACAGCTGGAATCAGAATATCCGCATTTCCGTTTGATGGACGAAAATAAAATGGGTAATCACGATTACACGAACGAAATGGCTTACGACTGGGATCATCTTTCGGAAGCGGGCGCCCAGCAATTCTCGGCCCGGTTAGATTCACTTTTTCAAACACTTGATATTCAATGAAAAGTCCCCTCATAGTTTCGCTTGTTTTCTCTCTGACTTTTGGTCTAGTCTCTTGCTCGGAATCTTCGCCGCTTCAGGTACAGCCATTGCCTACTGCCGAAACTGCGGTCACGATCGAAGAAAACGCTTCCGCCTATCTGTTCGACTCGCTCAAGGTTTCCGAAGCGCGTCTTGTATTCCGCAATGATTCGACCGGAAATCTGACCTACATTCGCTTTAGCAGGGATTCCGCCCAAGCCGTCGAATTTGTTTCGGAACTGAACGTCTATCATCCGACGATTTCGCCGGACGGCAAGTGGGTCGCTTTTGGAACATCGCCGGAGCCGGTTGGAACTTATTCGGAAGTTTACGTGCAGGAACTCGGACCGGAATCTTCGACACGGGTTTCACTCGGCGGACCTGCGGCCATCCCGCGTTGGCGTATAATTAATGGCGATACGGTCCTTATCTACGTTACGAGCGCAGGCGTAAACCGCAAAGACGATTTCTGGAAAGAGCAATCGACTTATATGGTTTCCTTCAAGGACGGTGCTTTTGGCATGCCGCAGAAAATTCTTGAAGGCAACTATCATGGCGGAATTTCCGATGATATGCGCCTTGCGGTCACTGGGGCGCACTTTCTGCGTGTTCACACGAAAATCCAGGGCGAAGAGCGTGATACGATTTGGTATGATAGCTCGCAGATTTGCAACGTTTCACTTTCTACGGACGGATCCTTGCGCACGATCTTTCTTGACCTTGGCGCGGAACGGGGACGGATATTTTCCGGCGAAGATTATTTGGCGCATCACCGTATTCTCGTTGCAGACTCGGTCGGGAATTTGATCGGGAGCATTCCCTCGCCGGAACCTTACAGTTTTGATCAACCCGAATGGGTTTTCGGCTCGGATTTCCTCTTGACCGCCATGAAGACCAGCGATGTCCACGAAACCGTTTTACTTGTCGATATCCGCGATTCTTCGGTTCACTCGCTCGTTTCCGGTTCGGATCTCTGGCATCCTGACGTCTGGCTTCAGCCTTGAATTTTTCTATCTTCATCTGTAAAAATCTGAAAGGAACATTATGAAATTTTTGAAAATCTTGATGGCGACTCTTGCCTTTTCCACATCCGCCTTTGCCGACGAGGCTCCGACAGGCGCACCCGTTTCTCCGACATCCGAGGAACAGGCCGCGTTGAATGCTCTTCAGGGAAAATTGAAAGGCAAAATCGTCTGGTCGTCTTCGCGCAGCCATTCCACTCATGATTTGTGGCTGATGAACGCCGACGGCTCCGAAAAAAAACAGCTGACCAATTCCACGACGGTCGATTGGTTCCCGCGTTTTTCTCCTGATGGCAAGACGATTATTTTTACGCGTTCAAAAGGCGGATGGACTCCGGAAAACGATGCGAATTATCCGGAAAAGTGGGATTTGTGGACGATCAATGCCGATGGCTCGGACGAAAAGAAAGTCGCAGAAAATGCAACGTGGGGAACTTTCCGCCCCGATGGAAAATCGATTGTCTTTTCGCGCGGTGCAAATGTATATCAGAAAAATTTGAGCTCGGGCGAAGAAACTCTTCTCTTGGATGGCGTCAAAGCATTTGACGAAAAAGGCGTCATTTTACAAGAGCCGAATTTATCTCCCGATGGAAAATATTTGGCGATTACTCTCCGCGGATCGATGCGTGAAACGGGAATTTGGGACATCGCCAAAAAGAAATGGAACAAGTCGGGTGACGGTTGCCAAATCGATTTCTTTGCAGATGGCAGCCGCGTTTATCGCGTGAATCCGACAGGAAACGGTGGCACCGCAGCGCCGAGTGAAATTTTGTGGTTCACATTAAAAGACGGTGTGCAGCAAGAAAAAATCGGATTCTTCGGCGTGCCGAAAGCGGCGAAGTTAATGGATCTTCCGGGTCGTCGTTCGCACGAATATTTTCCGCGCGTTTCTGCCGATGGAAAATGGCTCGTTTGGGGCGCAACCGCAAAAGGTCACGATCACGACATTTACGATTACGAATTGTATTTGTGGCAAATCGGAACGCCGGCAAAGACCGCAGCCCGTTTGACTTATCACACGGCAAACGATCGCTGGCCCGATATTTGGCTTGAAAAATAATGTTTGCCGAAATTGCATTGGCCGCTCTTCTCGGGCAATTTTCTGTTCTCGATTCCGTAGAACATCATCCCGAGAATTATACGCAGGGCTTTTTCTTTCACGGGAAAACTTTATACGAGACGACGGGACGCTACGGCGATTCCCGTCTTTTGCGTTATCCCGAAGCGGGGAAGCCGGCGACGGATTCGTTAAAACTTTCATCGAAATATTTTGGCGAAGGTTCTGTTCAATTCGGAAACGATATTTTTTGGCTCACATGGCGCGAAGGAAAAGCTTTCGTCATCGATGCGAAAACATTGACGAAAAAATCGGAATTCGAAATTCCGGGAGAAGGTTGGGGGCTCACTCTCGACGGTGGCGCTTTGATTCTTTCCGATGGCTCAGCAAATCTTTATTGGATTTCGCCGGGAGATAAACGTGTTTTTAAAACCCTCGAAGTGCGCGATGGCGAAAGGAAAATCAAAAATTTAAATGAGCTCGAAATGGTTGACGGAAAACTTTACGCAAACGTCTGGCTTTCGGATTCTATCGCGGTCATCGACATCCATTCGGGCGCGGTTTTAGAATGGTTGGATTTTTCGAAAATCGCCGAAGCGGAACGTCGTCAAAATTCCAAAGCTGAAGTTTTAAACGGCATCGCTTACGACGGAAAATTTCTTTGGATTACGGGAAAGTATTGGAAGAAAACGTTGAAGATTTTGCGGAAATAGAAATGCCGCTAAAATTTTTTCTCTCCATTTGAATTTAACTATACTTGGTCTATGCTTGAAATGCTTTCGTTAGAGTTTATGCAAAACGCTTTAATCGCAGCGGTTCTTGTTGCGATTTCTTGCGGGGTGATGGGCTCTTATGTCGTAGTCAATAAAATTGCAGGAACAGCGGGCGGAGTTGCGCACGCTTCTTTTACAGGAATTGGACTCGCTTGCTTTTTTGGATTTTCTCCGATGCTCGGTGCGCTTGGCGTCGCTCTCGCTTGTGCGTTTATCATGGGATATGTCACATGGACAAAACGCGAACGTGCGGACACTCTCATCAATGTCATTTGGGCGGGCGGTATGGCGACGGGCGTCATTCTCACGGATTTAACGCCGGGATATAGCGGCGATTTGATGAGCTTTTTATTCGGGAGCATTCTCACGGTTCCGCGGGAACTTCTTCTCGGCATGACGATTTTAACCGCAGGAATTTTAGCGGTATCGATTATTTTCTTTCGGCAATTTTTAGCGATTTCGCACGACGCGGAATTTGCTCGTATCCGCGGCGTTCCTGTGCTTCGCCTTTACATGCTTTTGATGGCGATGATTGCGTGCACTGTCGTCATGGCAGTGCAAACCGTCGGACTGATTTTAGTGATTGCGCTTTTGACGATTCCCGCATACGTTGCCGAAAGTCATTCTCGGAATTTAAAACAGATGATGCTTCTCGCTTGCGGGCTTTCGCTTTTACTTTCTCTCGCAGGACTTCTTCTCGCGTATCAGTTGAATTTTACCGTCGGCCCAGTCATCATTTTGCTCGGCGTTTTACTGTATGCGGGGAATCGAATTTTCACGCGGAGAAGTTCGTAGAAATTTTCTTTTCTTAGGAACGGAAGTTTTCTAAATTGCGTTTATGTTTAGAATTCTTTTTTTCCTTTTCATCGCTTCGACAATTTCTTTGGCAGCGAAACATTCCCTTTTTAATAATCCCGATATTACGACAGAATATTCTGCGCTTTTACAAGAAAAAAATGCGCGTAACGATTCGCTTTTGCCTGCGCTTGACGGCGATAAAGCTTTCGCAGAACTTTTGCGGCAGCATCCGGATTTTTGGAGCCTCGAACGCTTGGAAGAAGAAGGCGAAATGCTTACGAAACTCAAAGCGAAAATCGTTTACATCGACGGTGTCCGCGAAGAATCGTATTGCAAACTCGATAAAAATTCATCGCAAGTCGGCGAATGGAATTTGGAAATCGGCGTGGACTTTGTGAGTGCGGCTTCGAATACCGTTGGCATTCACGTGCAGCAGTGCTTAAATATGGTCCGCGATGAACTCGGTTATTTGGTGAAAAAAGGCGACAAAATTATCGCCGTTCCGCCGAAAAAAGTTATCGAAAAAATTAAAGAAGTCGAAATTCCGATGACGGTCGATGTGGATTTGCAGCAGAAACTTCTCGCCGCCCACGAAGAAGTGAACCGCACCGGAAATTGTCCGCGCGGAATTGAAAGTTATCTGATTTTACGCGATGTTTGGAATCAAGTCAAAGATGAAAAAATGGACATTGTGACGATTAACGATAAATTGAATTCGAATATGAACGGCGGACACAGCATTAAAACTTGCGCATTTAGCACCGAATGGAATAAACGTTACCAGGATAATTCTTCGTTTGAATGCGATGTCGATGCCGAAATTTGCACTTACAAAGAATCCGAAGACGGCGAATCGCGTTGGGCTTGGAACTTTGAAGCGAATCGATTTGAATATGTCCGCAAAAAATTTCTCTTTATTCCGCACGGTCCGAAAAGCATTCACGACGGCGGCACGATGATGGATTTACGCTTAATTCGCCTTTCGACGACCCTTTACCTCGAAGGATTTTTAAATGAAAAAGGCGAGCCGGTGACTCTTGGCCTTGTTATTCTCCCGAATGAAAAGGACGAATACGAAGATCACGGCGAAGATGATGAAGATGAATACGAATATGAAGAATAATTAAAAAAAAGAGTAACACTTTTTTCCTCCTCAGGTGTTACAATGGCATGAAACAGCAAAATGAAACCCGCCGCGAGGCTTTTTCGAAACTTTATACGGAATATTCACCGATGGTTTTTCGGCGTTGTGAATTTCTGTTAAAGGATCATGCCGAAGCGGGCGACATAATGCAAAATGTTTTCCTGCGGATTTACGATCGATGGGAACATCTCGATCTTTCGTCTCCGTCTAGCTTACTTTGGAATACAGCGACGCGGCTTTGCCTCAATCGTTTGCGTGATAAAGTGCGCCGAGGAGTGCATGTTTCTAGCGAAGATTTGCTTTTACAAATTGCCTGCGCCCAAGATGAAGCGGACGATTTTGAATCGAAGGGAATTCTCCAACGGATATTCTCAAAAGAGCCAAAATCGACGCGGACGATTGCGGTGCTCCATTTTGTCGATGGCATGACTCTCGAAGAAACAGCAGAAACCGTAGGACTTTCGGTAAGCGGCGTGCGCAAACGTTTGCGCAATTTGCAAAACCATGTCCAAGAATTGGAGGCAAAAAATGAAATCCGGTAAAGTCCTTTCGGATTTAAAACTCGAAAAATATCTGCTCGGGGAACTCCCGGCAGACGAAATGAAACTTTTACAAGAGCGCGAAGCGACCGATGAAATTTTCCGCGCCCGCGTGGAATTTCTGCGCAAACAAAATCAAAAAATCCGCGAAGAATTTTCGGAAGAACGCTTTGACGCGCTTCTTCAAGAACGGAGAAATAAACCGAATCATTCAAATTGGATGATTAAAATTGCAGCGATGATTGTCGTCGCATTCGGAATTCTTTCGGTGATTTTCATCGCAAAATCCGAACGGCAAATTGTGCCGGTTTCGGAAATCGCAGGCGTCGAAGTTGCGATGCTTTCGGATTCGGATGTGCGAATTAAAGGCATGCAAAGCCGAATTGAAGTCTGGAAAAAATCTGCAGATACGGCGGTGCTTTTGCAAAATTTAGACGCAGTGCGCGAAGGCGATGAATTGCAGTTGCGTTATCTTGTGCCACAGAAATGTTTTGGCATTTTCTTGAGTATGGATGGGCGCGGCGTTCTCACGGTGCATTTAGGAAACGGCAATTCCGCAGTAGAATTAGAACCGGGGAAAATGACGACTCTTCCTTTCGCTTATAAATTAGACGACGCTCCGCATTTTGAAAAATTTTTCCTCCTCACTTCGGCAAAAAGTTTTGCAGTCAATGCGGATGATTTTGATTCCATATTAAAACAGAAGGAGATTCAAACGGTAACATTTACGGTGCGTAAGGAGGCAAAATAATGCGTCAACTGAAAAAATTTTTTGATGAATCGATTCTCACGATGAGTTGGATTTTCATTCTCTTAGTCGCAGCTTCATTTTCCGCTGCGGCCGGAAATTCGGGAACGATAAACCGTTATGTTTTTGCGATTAGTTCAAATTACGGTGGCGAAGGACGTCCGCATTTACGCTATGCGGAATTTGATGCCAAATCTTTTGCCGCTGTCATCGGCGAAATGGGCGGAACTCCGAAACAGAACATTATCTTTGTGAAAGAGCCGAAAGTTTCGGAACTCGAAAAACAATTCGACGCTCTCGATTCTCGCTTAAAAAAGAATGCGGGAAATGGTCGCGAAGAAGTGCTGATTTATTATAGCGGTCACGCTGACGAAAATGGTCTGCGTTTAGGAAATGAACTCGTCGCATGGCAAAAATTTCGTAAACGCGTGGATGCATTAAATGCAGATGTAAAAATCGCCGTCATCGATGCGTGTGGCTCGGGCGCAATTACGCGGGCAAAGGGCGGCGCACAAGTTCCCGCTTTTATGATCGATCAGAGCAGCGATATGAAAGGTTATGCTTTCATCACGAGCAGCACTCAAGATGAAGCGAGCCAAGAAAGCGATAAACTCAAAGGTTCTTTCTTTACACATTCTCTCGTGAGCGGATTACGCGGCGCGGGCGATTTGAGCGGCGACGGCAAAGTGACTTTATCCGAAGCGTATCAATTCGCATTTAACGAAACTCTTCAAAAAACCGAAACGACAATCGGCGGTGCACAACATCCAAGTCGTGACATGAGCTTAACGGGAACGGGCGATGTCGTGATGACCGATTTGCGGAGCACCAAAGCGGGCTTAGGCCTGGCTGAAAATTTAGAAGGCCGCGTTTTTATCCGCGATGAAAAAGGCGAACTCGTCGCAGAACTTTATAAAAAATCGGGACGCGCGATGAGTCTTGGGCTTCCGGCGGGGAATTATTCTGTCCGCTTAGAAAAGCCCGCAGAATATCAAGAAGCCAAAGTCGTTTTGCAAGAAGGAAAAATTCAAAATCTCGCTTCGGCGAATTTCAAAGCAGTCGCTGCCGAAGAAACGGTTTCTCGCGGAGAAATCGGCGGAAAGAATTTCAATTCGCGCATCGATTCTCTCGATCATTGCGGAAAATATCGCGTGACATTTAACGCTGCCGATTTGGAACCGAATCCGCGGAAAGGTTTAATGCTCGGCATTTTCTTCAACAAATCCGATGACATTCTTTTGGGAACGCAAGTGAGTTTAATCGGAAGCGTTGCGAAAAAAGAAATGCACGGCGCACAAGTTTCCGGTTTATTCAACATGGAATTTGAAAAAATCGAAGGCATTCAAATTTCGGGAATTTTTAACTATACCGATACACTCAAAGGCGCGCAACTCAGCTCGGGAGCGAATATTGCGAAAGTTTCTGATTTGCAAATCGGCTTAGGAAATATTTCGAAAAAATCCAAAGTGCAAGTCGGTGTTCTAAACGTTTCTGAAAATGTGAATGTGCAAGCGGGCTTAATGAACGTCGCCAAAGAAACAAATGCGCCGCAAGTTTCCGTCATCAATTTCGGATGGAAAACGCATGGGCGTCAATTCGGTCTTATCAACTTCGTAGGATACGCGGACAAAACGCCGATCGGTCTTTTGAACTTTGTCGGAAACGGCGTTTGGAATGTGACCGGAAGCATTAACGAAATGAGCGCCACCGCATTTGCATTTCATTTTGGAACAGCGTATTTCTTTACTTCGATTGAAATGTCGCGGGAACTCGAAAAAGGATTTGACCGCTACGAAGATATTTACGAATCGGGACTCGGCATCGGCACGCAATTCGGCAAATACGGAACGCATTTTGAACTCGAATATATGTTCCTCTTTGCGCAAGATTCCTTTGACGATGACAACAGCAATTATCATCATCGGCTGCGTTTCGGTGGCGTAGCAAGACTCCTTCCGTTCGTCGGCATCTCGGCAGGCTTTTCGCTCAACCTTGCGTCCGAAGGCGATTTGCAATCGGTGATGCTCGAACCGAAAGGCAAGTGGCACGATGATTGGAGCGTGAAAGGGCACAAGGCGAAATTCTGGCCCGGACTTTACGCTGGCATTACCCTCGGAAGATTTTAATCGCTTGGGGTAATTGTATGCAAAAAATTTTCTTTGATTTCCGAAGAGTATTTTTTCTCGTGTGCTTCGTCTGCGGCTTTCTAAGCATTGCATCGGCGAACACCGTCAAAAAAGATGCTCCAGATTCCACCAAAGAAAATGCAGCGGATTCGTCGAAAGCGAATGCTCTTCAAATCAATTGGGAAAATAGTTTTTCCTTCGCCGCGATTTTTCTTTCGCATCGGAGTTTACGCAATTCCGATAATATGCGCAGTTGGCCATTCTTTCTGATTGCAACTCCTCTCGGTTGGACATCAACTCTCAAAATGCAGAAAAATTTCGGCAAATTACTCGGCGTCAAATCCGCATTCACCGGCGACTTGAATCTCATGGGCGCAGGAGTGCGGGCTACGGCATCGATTGAACTTTTGCATTTGTTCGAAATCGGAACTCTCGGCAGCGTCAATTCTGCAATCAATTACAGCAGCGATATGACGCAAATGGGTGTTTACAATTCCGAAAAAAAGAAATTCGAAAATGATTATTTCATGACGGAATTTTTGTTCAACGTCAAATATTTTGCCGCGATGACTTTCCCTTTGATGGCAATTCTTCCGAAAAGCGATTGGACAAAAATTTTGCTCAAGCCAAATGCGAGTTTTACTTTTTTGCATTACACGGGAGCCGCCGACAAAGAAATGTGGAAAGCGGGAAATGAACTTGCTGCAAACGGTTATCGTTATCAATACGGCGCAACTCTTCTCTACATGCTTCCATTTCGGTATCTCCCGATGGCGATGCTTTCGTATAATGTCATTGGAATCGTGCACAAGTCAGATTACGATGCGGTCTACGACGATTACGATCCGAGTTTCAAAAATATCAGCATTACGCCGATGCTTTCTATTCAATTCAGCAAAAAATGGAGCGGTATGTTGATGACAAAAATTGAACGCGTCCGCAAATTCGCCCGTTACCATTTCGACGAAGACGAAGAACTTCTCCAAAAACGCATCGGCTACGAATGGGCTGTGCCAACGGTCATTTTTATTGTGCAAAGAAAATTTTAAAAAGCGGCTTTGCCGCGTGGTAATGCAAGAGCTTAGAACTTAGAATTTAGAGCTTAGAATTTTCTCCGCTCTAAGTTCTCAAAACCTCGGGGCGCCATTTCAATTGTAGCGGTCATCAAAATCTTTATTTTATCCACCGAATTGTAGCGGCGATCAAAAATGAAAAATGAGTTATCCGCAAAAGGGAAAGCCCGCGCGCTAGTGTGTTATATCGCACACTTATCGGAAAAATCTGCATTTTAACTGGACAATTTTACGGATTTTGGCTACATTTCGCTTGCAAATTTTGATTTTCAAGGGAAGATGATATGAGAACAAAATCTCTAATCGCAGCAATTCTCGGGCTTTCGGTCGGAATTGCTTTTGCAGAAACGGGGCTAGAAGGGGGCCGTGACGGTCTTCATCAGCAAAGTGCAAAAACATTAGGACAGTGGGGAATCTCTGTCGGTATCGGCGCCGAAGGCGTTGCCGATGCGCAGCCTTCTGCCTATGATTACTATTACTATTCGAATGGTCAAGCGACGATGGTCAACAGCTTGATGCCTTCGATTTCTGGAAATTTCCACGCAGCCGTCGGTCTTTTGGACTTCTTAGACCTCGGTGTTGTGGTTCCGATTCATTACGATGACATTAACCCCGATGACGAAGACGCCGAATTGAATGGCTGGGGACTCGGTGATATTCAACTTTGGACAAAATTCCGCTTGCCGATGTTCGATACGACGGATTTAGTGAACGTCGCTGTTCTCGGACAAATTTACTTCCCGACCGGTGACAAAAAAGCCGGTATGCGTCCTCGCCATGTTTGGTATGTGAACGCTTGGGGCGAAGATCACGCCTTTACCGCCGACGATTGGGCGTTAGAAGCGAGCCTCCTTTTGACTTTGGACTTTAATCGTCTAGGAATTCCTCTCCGTTGGAACAGCAACATCGGATTTGTCGGCGTCTTTAACGAAGGCGCAAACACGATGCTTTACGGCACCGGCTTAAACTTCACCGGCATTGAAGCGATGGATATCTTCCTCGAATATTCAGGTGAAATGCGAGTTGAAAAAACGAATTCGAGCCATTGGCGCGATCCGCTTTCCGATCCGATGCGCATTACTCCGGGTGTGCGTTTCCACTTGGCAAAGGGAGTTGATTTGGCAGTGGGCGCTGACATCGGTATCACCGCCTTCATCGACGAAGATAAACTCACCGAAAAATACGTAAGCGTGGACAAGCATCAAGGCGGAAAAGTGGTCCGTTATAAGACAGGTGCCGCAGACTACGGTGCATCTGCCCTCTTAACTTGGCGCGGAAATCCGTTTGCGAAGGATAATGACGAAGATAACGATGGCGTCGAAGATAAGAAAGATCAATGCGCTCATACGCCGAGCGGTGTGAATGTCGACGCAAACGGTTGCCCGATGGACGAAGATAAAGATGGCATTCCGGATTACTTAGACAAGTGCGCAGGAACTCCGGCTGGAACTGCTGTCGATAGCATCGGTTGCCCGGTGAAGAATCCGGTGGATTCTGCTCGTGCCGATAGCCTTGCGAAAGCGCTTGCCGCTGCGGATTCGGCAAAGAACGCTCCGATTGATACCGCTGCCATTTGCGCTGCCCGCGTCGATACAACCGATACCGATAAAGATGGCGTTTATGATGCAAACGATAAATGCCCGAATACGCCGAAGGGTGCCGTTGTCGATAGCACCGGCTGCCCGCTCGATAGCGATAAGGATAATGTTTATGACGGCTTAGACAAATGCCCGAATACATTAAGCGGTGTCATGGTCGATAGCACCGGTTGCCCGCTCGATTCGGATAAAGATGGCGTTGCCGACTTCCACGATAAATGCCCGAATACGCCGAAGGGTGCCGTCGTCGATAGCACCGGCTGCATTCTCGATAGCGATAAAGACGGAGTCATCGATGCGATTGATCAATGCCCGAATACTCTTCACGGTGTTGAAGTCGATAAAGTCGGATGCCCTGTCCGCAAAAAAGAAGACTTGAGCCAGCTCCGCAAAGGCATTGCCTTCCAGCTGAACTCGGCAAAGCTCACGAAGAAGAGCTTCGGCACTTTGGACGATGTCGCAAACTTGATGAAAAAGTATGAACAAGCGAAGATCGAAGTGCAAGGTCACACCGACGAAAGCGGTTCTGCAGAACACAACCAAAAGCTTTCCGAAGACCGTGCGAAGAGCGTCGCCAATTACATTATCAAGAAAGGCGTCTCTGAAGACCGCATCCGCGCTGTGGGCTATGGCAATACCCGCCCGATCGCTGACAACAAGACGAAGAAGGGTCGCAAAGCGAACCGCCGCGTCGAACTCGTTCCGTTTGAATAATCAAATCGCAGCTGAATGAGCGTAAAAACTGCCGCCTAATCGATAAGGCGGCAGTTTTTGTTTCTCTGGATTCTTTCGCCCATTTTCGTAAAAATGCCGCTTTTTTTCTGCCATTCAAAATTTTGAACATTTCAGGGCGTTTTTTTGTTATTTTAGAGTCGTAATCATTTTAGAATAGGTATTCCGATGGAATCTGTAAACAACTCAAAGCCAGGCTTTTTTGTTCAGGGGCGTTTTCTTTATACCAAAGACAATGAAAAAGTGATTCTCCGCGGGGTGAATCACATGTTTATTTGGACAGACCGCGAAGGAAAATCCATTCCCGAAATCGCAAAAACCGGCGCCAACTGCGTTCGCATTGTGTGGAATATGCACGGGCGCATCTCGGATTTGTATCGTTTGGTCGATGAAAGTATCGTCAACAATATGATTCCGATAGTGGAATTGCACGATGCGACAGGGCAGTGGAGTCGCCTTCCGGAATTGGTGAATTTCTGGACCCGCGAAGATGCGATGCAGTTAATCCTCGATCACCAAGAATATTTACTGGTGAATATCGGGAACGAAGTCGGCGGCGAAGAAGAACGCCCTGAAGAATTTTACGAAGCGTATGCTTCGGCTGTTACGCGGATGCGCGCCGCGGGAATTCGTGTTCCGCTGATTATCGATGCGGATAACTGGGGACAAAGTTCCACGAATATTTTGAACGAAGGAAATCGTTTACTCGCAGCAGATCCCGAACACAATTTGATTTTTGACATTCACATGTGGTGGCCGACAGAACGGCACAATCCCGAAAAGACGGGCTACGCCACGGTGAAAGAACGCATTACCGGCGTCCTCGAAGAATCGGTCGAGAAAAATTTGCCGTTAATCGTCGGCGAATTTGCGCCTGTCGCAGTGAACGGCGCCCGCGAAATCCCGTATAAATTTATCATGTCCGAAGCAGAACGCTTAGAAATCGGCTGGCTCGCTTGGAGCTGGGGACCGGGAAATTTCGATAGCCCCGAAATGGATATGACGACTCACGGATCGTTCAATACTCTCGTCGGCTGGGGAAAAGATGTCTGCGTCGATAGTCCGCTCGGCATTCAAAATACGAGCGTTATCCCAACTTTCATCCAAAATGCTGATTTTACAACAGGCATTTCGGACCGCGGACGCAATTTGATTTCTAACGGCGACTTTACCGAAGGCACCGCCGGTTGGACTGCAGACTTTTGGGGCGGCAAGGCGACATTCCGCGTCGAAAATCGCATCGCTCACTTTGACATTCAAGATGCGGGCAAAGAATCGTGGAATTTGCAATTCAAGCAAAGCTTCCCGCTTCGAAACGGCGTCACTTATGTGTTTAGCATGCGGGCAAAGGCCGATAAACCGCGCACATTAAATGTAGACATCAAACGCGAATCCGAAAATTATGTGCCTTATGCAAACGGTCGCTTCTTGGATCTTTCGACGAGTTGGCAAGATTTTAGTTGGAAGTTCACGATGAAAGAACCGACCGACGAAAATGCGGTTCTAATTTTCGACATGGGCGGTTGCGACACGGGTTGGAATTTGTCCGACGTTTCGCTCGTGCAAGCGCGAAGCGTTTCGGATCGCTTAAATAAAAGCTTTCAGCGAAATGTGCAGAAAAATTCGGGCTACTTTAATGCGCCCGCAGGTCCGTGGGAATTGCATTTATATTCCGCAGACGGCGAATTGCTCGAAGTCCTCGATAAGGGAAAAGGCGGCGAAGGCATGAAGCCTTTCCCAAAAATCGAACGCAGCGGCATCATGGTGATTAAAGACAAATAAAAATCAAAGAATAAGAAGAAAGCGTCCACTTCGGGCGCTTTTTTGTTTTCTTGCAAAAACAACGAAAAACTTATAATTGTTCTTTTTTTATTGAAATAGAATAGATTATTCTTATATGGAAGATAACTGCAAACCCCAGATTTTAATCGTCGACGATACGAAGCCGAATATTGAAGTCTTAGAAGGGGCTCTTGTTCAAGAAAATTACGATGTACACGTCGCGCTTAGCGGAAAGCGTGCGCTTGAACTCGTGAAACGCAGTGTTCCCGATTTAATTCTTTTGGATGTGATGATGCCCGAAATGGATGGCTACGAAACTTATCGTCGCCTGCGGGAAATTCCATCTTGCAAAGATGTTCCGGTGATTTTTTTAACGGCGCAAATTGAAAGCGAAAGCGAAATGAAAGGTCTCGCACTCGGCGCCGACGATTATGTGACGAAACCGTTCAATCAAGGACTTTTGCGGCTTCGCATTCGCAATCAACTCGAACGGAAATTTTTCCGCGATCATCTCGCAGACTTGGTCGAAAAACGGACGGCGCAACTTTCGCAGAAGACGAAAGATTTGCAAAAAACTTTGCAAGTGATGCTTACGAGTTTGGGCGCCCTCGCCGAATTCCGCGATAACGAAACGGGAACGCATTTACGGCGGACGCAATTTATCGTGCGCAAGCTCGCCGAAGTGATGAGCGGCTTTGACGAATTTAAAGAAGAATTGAATAGCGAAGAAATCATTGAAGAATATGCGATTGCTGCGCCTCTTCACGATATCGGCAAAGTGGGAATTCCCGATGGCATTTTACGGAAGCCAGGCCCTTTGACTCATGAAGAACGCGAGCAAATGAAAAAGCACACGATTCTCGGTTATCAAGTTTTGCTTTCGGCGACTCAAGAATTGCACAATAATCCAATGGTTGTTATCGCAGCAAACATTGCGAAATATCATCATGAAAAATGGGACGGCTCAGGATATCCCACAGGAATTGCGGGCAAAGAAATTCCGCTTTGTGCGCGGATGATGGCCGTTGCCGATGTCTACGACGCTCTCGTTTCAAAACGCGTTTACAAAAATGCGCTTTCGCATGCGGAATCGATGCAAATTATCCGCGAAGGCAGCGGTTCGCATTTTGATCCCGCTGTCGTTCAGGCGTTTGAAACTTTCGCCGATACACTTCCTGAATTTTATAAGAGATTTGCTGACTAATGAAAATTCGCCAAACGAAGAGCGCTCTCAGTTCTCGCATTATTTGGGTGTATTCTATCCCGACTCTTGTGGCGATGATCGTTTGCTTTTTGGCGTTTACCTTTTACATGCGCTCCTTTCTTTTTGAAAATGCGTATGCGGAATCGGGGAAAAAATTGCAGCAAATGTCGCAAGCGTGTGAAGAAAAAATGGCTTTATACACTTCGCCGTTTCAACGCTTTCATTCAAAAATTGCGCACAAATTACCTTCGAATTTGAAGATATTTCTTTCCTCGGAATTGCGGAGGCAAGATGCCGTCGATTTGTATTACGGCGGTTCTAATGGCGTCTATGTCAGTGCCCGCGGATATCGTCGCGATCCCGCACATCCTGAATTTCGCATGAAGTCTTGGTACTTAGAAGCGTGTCGCAATGAAGGCTTCGCTTATTCCGAACCGACATTCAATTTTGGTGCAGAAAAACGCGTCTTTACACTTTCTCTTCCGATTTGGACCAAGCAAAATCGCATTCAAGGCGTCATCGCAAAAGATGTCGATGTGAACGATTTTCGCTCAGCCCTTTCGACTCTTTCCAAAGAAAGCGGCGGCATTACAATGCTCGTCAACAATGAATCGGATAGCGTTTACACTTATTTTCCGTATTTGACAAGTCTCGGCGAAATCACTCTCGATAGCGTTTATACTTTATTGCATTCAACGCAAGAATTATTTGATGTGGATTCTCTTCCGGCGGGAGTTTCCAATTTTGAATTTAAAGATGCGCATGGGCGACAATATATGGCGATGGTTTCGCCGCTCAATAAATTGCCGATGCATTTGATTCACATCGTCCCGCAAAATAAAACCGCAGCCCTTTTAAGCGGAAAGACGTGGAACTTTATCATGTTCGCGGGCATTTGTATTTTGCTTTTAATCATCGTCACTTTTATCACGAGCCGAATTCTTTTCCGCCGAATGATTTCGAAAGATTTAACGGACAGCGTCAATTCGAGCGCGCTCTTTGATGCGATTCTTGGAAGTCAATATTTTTCGCTGATTTTAACGGATAATAATTTTCATGTTTTGCGGGCGAGTTCTAATATCGCCGATGTAAACGGCGGTGAAGACTGGCACGATTTGCAGGGAAAAAATTTGTGGGATATTATTCCGAATCCCGAATTCAAAGACTTTGTACTGAACGCACAAAAAACGGCTGCGCCGCAGACAAGTGAAATCGGCTCACATCAAATCGTTGTGCAAAAACAAGACGGAAAAATTCTCTGGTGGAATATCTCCTTTAATTTGCTCATCGAAGACGATGCGTCGGTGCGTTATCTTTTCCTCGTTACCGATGAAACTTCTGCCGTTCAAAAAGATTCCATTTTGGATTCCATTATGCTTTCGTCGCAGAATACGATTATCATTTTCGACAATGAAATGAAAATCACTTATGCGTCAAAGCGCGTCTCGGATCTTTTCGGCGTTCCTTCGGAAAAATTTATCGGCATGTATTACGATGACTTAGAACAAATCGGTGTGCCCGCAAAAATTTTAGAGAAACCGTTAGAAGCTTTGGAAAATGGCTCGGTTTGGAATGAAAATTTTGAATTGCCGCTTCCGAATGGCACAAAAATTTGGTGCCGCGGACAAGGTTCTGTTTTGCCGTCCAAAGATTCGAGCGGAATCGGTTACCTTTTCTTCATCACCGATATTACGCCGATTATTCGCGCTGAACAAGAAGCGAAAAATGCAACGCGGGCAAAGAGCGAATTTTTGGCGAATATGAGTCACGAAATTCGAACGCCGATGAATGCGATTATCGGCATGTCGGATTTAGCGCTTTCGACGGAATTATCGCCGCAGCAAGAACATTATTTAGACCGCATTTCTTATGCAGCAAAATCGCTTCTCGGCATCATCAACAACATTTTGGATTATTCAAAAATCGAAGCGAAAAAACAAGAACTCGAACATATTCCATTTAACATTCGCGAATGCGTTTCGAATGTGCTTTCGATTGCCGTTGTGCGCATCGCCGGGAAACCGATTGAACTTTTAGCGGACATCGATGAAAAAATTCCGACGCGAGTTTTCGGCGATCCGCTGCACCTTTCGCAAATTCTCACGAACTTAATCAACAACGCCGAAAAATTTACGGAAGCGGGACAAGTCGTTCTCAAAATGGAGCTTGTGGAGTGTGAAAATGCGCAGGCGACGATTTATACTGCGGTCATCGATTCGGGTATCGGAATGACGCCGGAACAATCCGGAAAACTTTTCCACATGTTTACGCAAGCCGACGGCTCGACGACGCGGAAATACGGCGGTACAGGACTCGGCCTTGCGATTTCACATTCTCTCGTCGAACTTTCGGGCGGAGAACTTCGCGTAAAAAGTGAAGCGGGAAAGGGCAGCGAATTTTATTTTACATTGACATTTGATGTGAGCGAAAATGTTCGGGAAGAAACTGCAGAACTTGCGGGCAAACGTCTTTTAATTTTGGACAATAACGCAACGTCTCTTGCGATTCAAGAAAAAATGGCGAAGGCTTTGCTCGCAAAAGCCGATGCGACTTCGTCGAGCGAAAAAGCGTTTGAAAATTTTGAAAAGAATTTTGCGAATCCCTACGATGCGATTATTCTTTCGTGGGATTCTTGCGATATTTCTCCGGTGACATTTGCCGAAAAATTAAAGGCGACAGGTCTTAATCTTCCGCCGATTCTCGTCGTTTCGATGCGAAATGATGAAGCGCGATTTAAAGAAGTGCAACAAGCGGGATTTAAACGTTATTTGCCAAAGCCATTCTTGCTTTCGGATTTTGCGCTGGCGCTCAAAGAAATCCTCGGCATTTGCCCGATGGAAATTCGCCCGGTAAAAGCGAAAACGCAGACGGTTTACCGCTTTAAACATGCGCGCGTTTTGCTCGTCGAAGACAATTTGCTAAACCAAGAACTCGCTGTCGATTTGCTTTCGCGCGTAGGCTTAGAAGTTGATGTGGCAAATAATGGACGCGAAGGGGTGAATGCGGTCAAGCAAAAAGATTACGCTCTCGTTTTGATGGATTTGCAAATGCCGGTGATGGACGGTTACGAAGCGACTGCAAAAATTCGCGCACTCGGCGAAGACAAATGCAACCTTCCCATCATTGCGATGAGTGCGCACGCGCTTCACGGTGACAAAGAAAAAAGTTTGGCCGCGGGATTAAACGCTCACGTCACCAAGCCGATTGATCCCGCAGAACTTTACCGCGAACTTTCGCATTGGATTCCGTGCGAAGAAAAATCCGACGCTGCATCTTCGGAAAATGAAAATTTAGCGCTGACGAAAGATCCGTTCTTATCGCTTTTCGAACGCATTCCCGAATTGAATGCAGAACTCGGACTTTATCGTTCGGCGGGCAGTCAAACGATTTATTTAAAAGTCATTCGCCGCTTTGTCGAAGATTTTGAAAATTATATTCCGCGGATTCAGAATTGCTTGTCATCGGGCGAAAAAGAAACGGCGATGCGGATGGCGCATACGATTAAAGGAATTTTAGGAACGATTGGTTGTGCGCATTTGCAAGAAGCCTTTGCCAAAATGGAATCGCAAATTGCCGAAGACAACGAAGAATTAAAACTCACGCCGTGGACTGCGTTAAACGATTCGTTACAAACTTTAATTGAACGTTTGCGCAAAACAATTCCGCTTGCCTCGGAATGTCTCGGGGAGCACCAAGAAAAAATCGTCGACGATCCCGAAGCGGAAAGTAAATTGCAAAAAGCGATGGAACTTCTTTTGCCCGCGATTCGCGATGCGATTCCCGCCGATGCGCGCGCAGCGATTCAACTGATTTCAAATCTCCGCTTTGATTCTTGTCGGATGGAACTCATTCGGCAGTTAGAAAAATCCATCGATGATTTTGATTTTGAAGCGGCAGAAAAAATTCTGAGTCAATTAAAATCAAAGACAGAAAACAAGTAAAAATGTGAGCGCAATCACGGTGACGATTACCGCGGTCGCGATTTTTGCAGCGAGATTTTTCTTTTTCCCCAATTCATTTTCGACGATTTCTTCGTAATCGGGGAGTTCTAAATCGGCGTTTTCTGCGCCATCTTTCCAACCGGTTTCGGCATCGCTTCCGCAATTCTTGCAGACGATTGCGCTATCTTCGAGTTCATTTCCGCAATGGGGGCATATTTTCATAGCGTAAAATATAGGTTTTATCGGAAACGTGGTGCGTATCACTTTGAATCTTTGTAAACTTTTATATATATGGGGTATGAAATTTTTAAGACGATTCCTTTTGAGTTCTTTGTTTGGCGCGACATTCGCATTCGCAAATGAAAACGGTGAAGCTTCTGCGGATTCTTTGGATTCCTCGAATTCATCGCCGAAAGAAGAATCATTTCAAGTGGACATTGAACATAATTTGAATTTTTTGGGATTTTATTTGCCGCATAGCGCACTCCGCAATTCCGGCTCTCTCAAAAGTTGGCCGTTTTTTGCATTCGCATTTCCGCTGAGTTGGACTTCTTCCATTTCTTTGGATAAAAAATTTGGCAAATTGCTTTCGATTAACACGGATTTTTCGGGCGACCTCAATGTATTTGGCACATCGGTGCGGGCGATGGCCGCTACGAAATGGATGGGACTTCTTGATTTGGGCATCATTGGCAGCGTAACTTCGGCGTTTAATTACAGCTCTTCGAATTCGAGCATCATTTTTATGGGCGTTTACAATCCCGAAAAAAAAGAATTGGAAGGCGATAATTTTGGAACCGAAGCGTTGTTCGATGTGAAATATTTTGCGACTCTCACAATTCCTTTGATGTCGTTTTTACCCAAGTCCGATTGGACAAAAATCATGATTAAGCCGAGCGCATCGTTAACGAATTTATATTACACGGGCGCAGAAGATGGCGAATTCTGGAAAGTCGGCAATGAATATTCGGCAAATGGTTACCGCTATTCTTATGGTGCGACTCTCATTTATCTTTTGCCATTTAAATATTTCCCGTCGGCGATGGTCAAATATACGGTGAGCGGCATCGTCCACGAATCGGATTATGACGCCGTTTACGATCCCTATGATCCGGGCTTTAAAGAAATTACGATTACGCCGATGCTTTCAGTCCAATTCAATGAAAAGTGGAGCGGCCTCTTGATGGTAAACATTGAACGCGAACGCAAATTCCGCCATTACCACTACGACTCAGACGAAGAGCTTCTCCAAGAACGCGTCGGCTCCGATTGGACCATTCCACACATTATTTTCCTCGCAACGAGAACATTTTAAAAAAGCGGCTTAGCCGCTTTTTTTATGAGGAACGAATTCCTCATTATCCAACACTGTGTTCCAATTTTAGCGTGAGAAGTTGTTTGGCTTCGGTGGCAAATTCGCCGGGGAGTTCTTTGAAAACATCTTTGCAGAAGCCGCCGACGAGGGCTTGAATCGCATCTTCACGGCGGATGCCGCGGCTTTCAAAATAGAAGAGTTGATCTTCGCTAATGCGACTTGTCGAGGCTTCGTGTTCGGTTGAAGAAGATTTGTTTGCAACGCTGATATACGGGAATGTATGCGCGGCGCTGCGGTTTCCGACGAGCATATTATCGCATTCTGTGTAATTGCGGGAACCGGTTGCGCTTTTGTGAATGTCCACGAGTCCGCGGTAAGCGTTGGAACTTTCGTCTGCGCTAATGCCTTTGCTGATAATCGTGCTCTTCGTATTCTTGCCGAGATGAATCATCTTCGTGCCGGTATCGGCTTGCATTTTTCCATTGGTGAGTGCGACCGAATAAAATTCGCAGCGGGAATCGTCGCCTTGTAAAATGCAACTCGGATATTTCCAAGTAATTGCGCTGCCCGTTTCGACTTGGGTCCAGCTAATGTGAGAATTTTTCCCGGCGCATTTTCCGCGTTTGGTGACGAAATTATAGACTCCGCCTTTTCCGGTTTCGCGGTCGCCTGCATACCAGTTTTGCACGGTGCTGTATTTGATGCTCGCATTATCGAGAGCGATGAGTTCTACGATAGCAGAATGCAGCTGATTGCTCGAAAATTCGGGAGCGGTGCAGCCTTCAAGGTAGCTCACGCTTGCATCTTGATCCGCGATGATAAGAGTCCGTTCAAATTGACCCGCTTCTTTGTTGTTAATGCGGAAGTAGGTCGAAAGATCCATCGGGCACTTGACTCCAGGCGGAATATACACAAAGCTTCCGTCGCCGAAAACGGCGCTGTTGAGTGCTGCAAAATAATTATCGCCCGCGGGGACGACGCTTCCCATATATTGTTCGATGAGCTCGGGATATTCTTGAATCGCATCGGAAATGGAGCAGAAGAGAATTCCCATTTCCATGAGTTTTTTCTTGTGGCTTGTATAAATGCTAACGCTATCGAAAACCGCATCGACGGCGACATTCGCAAGGCGCTTTTGTTCGTCCAAAGGAATGCCTAATTTGTCGAAAGTTTCGAGAAGTTCTGGGTCGACATCGGCGATGGAATCGTGCGATTTCTTTGTCTTCGGTGCAGAATAGTAAACGATGTCTTGCAAATTGACGGGGGCGAATTTGAGTTCGGCCCAACGCGGTTCTTGCATTTGTAATAATTTTTCGTAGGCATTTAACCGAAACTTGAGCATAAATTCGGGTTCTTTCCGAATTTTGGATGCGCGGCGGATAATGTCTTCGTTTAATCCTTTTTCAAAGGAATCGTTTTCGATGGGAGTCACAAAGCCGTATTTATACGGCTCTCTGTAAGCTTCGGCTTCTGCGGACATTTTATGTCTCCGGAGTCTGGGCGGCTAAGGCGTCGGTAAAGGTATCTTCTGGGACGACATTCAAATTGTAATAAACATTGTCGCGAAGTTGATCTTCGATGTAATAGAGAGTGCCTCCGCTCGATGCGGAGCATCCGGCGCAAGCGCCTTGGAAACGAATTTTCACATGAGTGTCGTCTAACATGCCGAGGATTTCTAAGTCGCCGCCGTCCATTTGCAAAGTAGAACGCACATTGACATGCAGGCAGTCGGCGATTTTTTGCAAACGTTCTTCTTGGGAAAGAGCTGCCCATTCTTTGTCGGCTTCGTTTCGGCCTTCGACGGTTTGGGTGCGGTATTTGACTTGTTCCATCGTTTCGCGGGCGGCGAGCGCAATCGCTTTCTTTTCGGGATACGAGTCGACGAGTTTTTGAATGAGCTTTGCTAAGCTTTGCACTTCGGTTGCGGCAGCGGGGAAGGCGGGCTTTTCGGGATCGTCGCGCAATTCTTTTTCCAAATTGTGCACGTTCGTCTTTTCCAAAAATTCAATCGCTTTCCCTTGCAAATGCTCGCAAAGAGTGTCGGCAAGCGCTGTGAAAATGGGACCGCCATAAGTGAAGAATCGCGTTTCGACGATTTGATCTTTTTCGGGATCTACGGTGATGTAAATTTTAAGGCTTTCTTCTTTGCCATCGATGAGCGCAAGTCCGCGTTCATCGGCTTCGACTTGGAAAATAGCGCCGCGGTATTTGGGTGCGCGGGCGATGTTTTTGACTTTTTCGGAAACGAAAGATTCTGAAATTTCACTCATAGTACGCCAAAAATAGAAAAAGAAATTTGTAAATTCCATAGAAAAAGCCGGAAAAGGAGAAGGCGAATGGAAAATCCTAGCGGAAAAGTCGGACTTGTGCTTGAAGGCGGCGGAATGCGCGGTGTTTATACCGCGGGCGTGCTCGATTTTTTGCAAAGTGAAAATTTCACCGTGGACGGTGTCGTGGGCGTAAGCGCTGGCGCAGTGCAAGCGGTCAATTTTGTATCGAAACAACCGAAGCGCGGCTTTCGTGTGACGGCGGAATACATCAACGATAAACGGTATATGAGTCTGCGTTCGCTCCTTTTTTCGGGCGATATTTTTAACAAGAAATTTTGCTACGAAACGATTCCGAATGAACTCGATCCGTTTGATTATGAAACCTTTGCAGCGTCTCCGACGCGTTGCTTTGCGACGGTTACGAATGTGCTCACCGGCGAAGCGGAAAATTTAGAGCTCCGCGATTTGAATGAAGATATGGATAAATTGCGCGCATCGGGCTCGCTTCCGCTCGTTTCGAATTTGGTGAATATCGATAGCGTCCCGCATTTAGACGGCGGCATCGCAGACTCGATTCCGTTTAAGTCTTTTGAACGGGCGGGTTACAAGTGCATTGTAGTGTTGACGCGAGCGAAAGGATACCGCAAAAAGCCGAATCCGCTCATGCCGATTATCCGCATTAAATATCGGAAATATCCGCGCTTTATTCAGGCTTGCGAGAATCGTTATTTACAATACAATCGCACGTTAGAGGAATTAGAAAAAGCCGAAGCGAACGGCGAAGTTTTTGTCATTCGCCCCGAGAAAACGGTTGAAGTCAAACGCTTAGAACGCGACGTGAGCAAACTTTCGCTCCTTTACGAAGAAGGAATCGCCGAAACCAAAGCGCGTTTCGAAGAATTGAAAAAATTTGCGAATCGATAAAAACAAAAGTCTGCGGAATTTTTCTGCAGACATTTTTTGCATTGAGAAATGTGCGCCTTAGAAAATTTTGAAAAATTGATTGCGGAATTTTTTTTTTGTTTAACTCGAAAAAATTTTGAAATTTGTCTGTGAAAATTTTTTGTTTAACTTGGAAAGATTTTGAAATTGTCCGCGGAAATTTTTTCGTTTAACTTGGAAAGATTTGAAATTTGTCTGTGAAATTTTTTTTGTTTAATTCGGAAAAGTTTTGAAATTTGATTGCGGAATTTTTTTGCTTAACTTGGAAAGATTTTGAAATTTTATTGCGGAAATTTTTTTTCGTTTGCTTCGGAAAGATTTTGAAAATTATTTGCGGAAATTTTTTTTTTCGTTTGCTTCGGGAAAATTTGAAATTTGTCTGTGAAAATTTTTTTTATTTAACTTGGAAAGATTTTGAAATTGTCCGCGGATTTTTTTACAAGTAAAATGAATGCGCGCGCCGAGACGGCGCGCGCAAACGCAGACATTCCACGCTATCGCCGCCTTCGGCGGCGATTCCGCAGACATTACCCGAATAAGTCCGGAGAATTCGGATCTTTTTGATCGTCCGGAAGTTCTCCGCCGTTATCTTCTTCGATTTTGGTAAATCGCTTTACTTTTTTCGCAGTGAATTTACTGCCGAGAGCTTTGTAGGTTTTGACATCAGCGAGTTCCGTCAAATCGAGCTCTTCCGTTTCAACTTTATGTCCGGATTGATAATCCATTTGGACACGAGCCGAATCGGTATCGAAGAATTCCACCATTTTTGTGTCCGGATGATCCGAGAGAATATTAAATTCCGTCGTCGTCGGACAATTTTCTAAGGTGAAACGTTTGACCATATAGCTGAAGCTTGCGCCTTCGAAGTAAAGCACGGTAAAGACTTGCTTCGGATCGAATCGCCCGACGTAAAGAACATCGGTTCCGACGAGAATCGGGTCCTTCATCTCGTGCAATTTCGTCATGCCATTGCTGCGTACAGAAATCAGCTTTTCATCGTCTTCAAATTCGCCGAGAGAATCGCCTTTGCGCTGTGTGCTGACAATGCCCGAAATAGCATCGAAGTAATACACCTTTGCGCCGAGAGTGCTTTCGCCCGCGCTTACTTTTTTGATTGCGCGGACAGCGTACTTGGTCACTTGATTGCCAAGGGTATTGCGGCCCTTGATTTCGGTATCGGCGAAATTGACTTCGAAATTTAATTTGACGCGTGGACGCGGCTTTAAAATCACTTTTACCACTTCGGCTTCGCCATTCGGATTCGACGAAATGTAAAGAATTTTTGTGCCCGGTTTTCCCTTACCCATCGGGTAATCTTTATTGCGGGTGACGCCGCCGACATTAAAGCGTTTAATGAGAGCAGGGCCGTCTTTGCCGTCTTGGTAAATGACATTGTAAATGCGACGTTCATCGTCTTTGTTGAATTTTTCGACGAGGAGAATGTCTTTGCCGACAAAATCTTTGTCCGAAACTTTGACGATTTTATAAGTGCCGTCGGCTTTGAAGGCGATAATGTCATCGTATTCCGAAACATCAAAAAGATATTCTTCTTTTTTGAGTCCGGTGCCGATAAATCCTTCGCTGCGATTGACGTAGAATTTTTGATTCGCCATCGCTACGTGAACCGCATCGACTTTGCCGAATTCCGCAAGTTGCGTTTTGCGTTCGCGGCCTGCGCCGTATTTTTTCTGCAAATTTTTGAAATGGGCAATCGTGTAATCGGTCAAATGTTCCAAATCGCTTTGCACTTTTTCGATGTGTTCATCGAGTTCTTTCAAAAATTCGTCGGCTTTTTTCCGGTCAAAATGCGACAATTTTCGCATCGGAATTTCGGCGAGTTTTTCCAAGTCTTCGGTCGTGATTTCGCGGCGCAATTTTTTCGTGTAAGGCATTAAACCTTCGCCGATTAAGCGCAGCATATCTTCGCGGTCTTTAGACTTTTTGATGACTTCGTAAACTTCTTTTTCGATGAAGATTTTTTCAAGACTCGTCGCGTGCCATTTTTCTTGCGTGTGGCGCAGTTCGTTTTCGAGTTCCCACTTGAGCAAGTGCTTCGTGTGATCGACGCTTAACTTGAGCAGTTCCGTCGTCGTGGTAAAGCACGGCTTTTTGTTGATGATGACGCAAGTGCACGGCGAAAGCGATTTTTCGCAATCGGTAAATGCGTAGAGCGCTTCGATCATCTTTTGGGGATCGGAACCCGGCAAGAGGTGAATGACGATTTCGACGTCTTGAGCGGTATCGTCGTCCACGCGCTTGATTTTGATTTTGCCTTTGTCGTTTGCCGCAACGATGGTTTCGATAAGAGAACCGGTCGTTGTGCCGTAAGGAATTTCGCGGATGACGAGAGTTTTTGCGTCTTGAACTTCAATTTTCGCGCGGACTTTGATGCGACCGCCGCGGGCGCCGTCATCGTAATGCGAAACGTCTGCCGTGCCGCCGGTGAAAAAGTCCGGATAGAGAGTAAATTTTTTGCCTTTTAAATACGCAACGCTCGCTTCGCAAAGTTCATTAAAATTATGCGGCAAAATATAAGTCGAAAGACCGACAGCAATGCCGTCGACTCCTTGCGCTAAAAGGAGCGGGAATTTTGCGGGAAGAGTTACCGGTTCTTTGCGGGTGCCGTCGTAGTTCGGAATCCATTCCGTCGTTTCGGGATTGAAGAGAACTTCTTGCGCAAATTGCGAAAGGCGACCTTCGATATAACGGCCTGCAGCAGCGCCGTCGCCGGTTAATGGGTTTCCCCAGTTTCCTTGCGTATCGATGAGCAAATCTTTTTGCCCTAAGCCGACGAGCGCTGTGTAAATGGACGAATCGCCATGCGGGTGATATTTCATCGTCGCCCCGACAACATTCGCCACTTTAATCAAGTGCCCGTTATTCATCTCGGAAAGGGTATGCAAAATGCGGCGCTGCACCGGCTTTAAGCCATCTTCAAAATAGGGGACAGCGCGGTCGAGAATCACATAACTCGCATAATCGAGAAACCAACCGTCGTAAAGTTTTTCCAAATGATTTGCATTGGAAAGCCCGAGAATTTCGGTTTCACTTTGCACATTGACTTCGGGCGCATTTTCAAATTTGTCTTTTTCTTCGCCCGGATTTTTAATGTCGCTCATTATAATTCCTCCACCGCGTCAGCGCGCAGATTTTTCACAATGCGTTCTTGGCGTTCAGGTGTGTTTTTGCCCATGTAATAGCCGAGCATTTTTGTAAGAGATGCATCCGGAGGCGATACAACGCTTTCGAGGCGCATCGTTTCGCCGATAAATTGACGGAATTCTTCGGGGTTGATTTCGCCCAAACCTTTGAATCGGCTGATTTCCAAATCTTTTCCCGCGAGAACTTTTGCGGCTTCATCGCGTTCTGCTTCATCGTAGCAATAAAGCACTTTATTCTTCTTTGAATTGCGAACGCGGAATAGCGGCGTTTGCAAAATATACAAGTGGCGTTGTTCCACGAGTTCGGGGAAGAATTGCAAAAAGAAAGTCATGAGCAATAGACGAATATGCATGCCATCGACATCGGCATCGGTTGCGATAATCACTTTGTCATAACGCAACGAGTCAAGGCCATTTTCAATATCGAGCGCGTGCTGCAGCAGATTAAATTCTTCGTTTTCGTAAACGACTTTTTTCGTGAGCCCAAAACTGTTGAGCGGTTTACCGCGGAGGCTAAAGACCGCTTGGTTTTGCACATTGCGCGCTTTGGTAAGAGTTCCGGATGCGGAGTCACCTTCGGTCAAGAAAATCATCGTTTCTTTGTGAACGGGATTTTTGACATCGGGCAAGTGCACTTTGCAATCGCGGAGTTTTTTATTGTTCAAATTCGCTTTGCGGGCGCGTTCGTTCGCAAGTTTCCGAATGCCGGCAATATCTTTGCGTTCGCGTTCGCTTTGTAAAATGCGATCTTGTAAAGCTTTTTCGGCTTCGGGATATTTGTGCAGATAATTATCGACTTCGGTCGAAACATAATCGACAATCCACGTGCGGAGAGAAGGACCATCGGGCGCAGTCGTTGTGCTGCCGAGTTTCGTCTTTGTCTGCGATTCAAAAACCGGTTCTTGAATGCGGACGGAAATCGCTGCGATAATGCAATTTCGAATGTCCGCGGGATCTAAATCTTTCTTGTAATGGTCGCGGACACCTTTCACAAAGCCTTCGCGGAAAGCTTGCTGATGCGTTCCGCCTTGCGTCGTGTGCTGTCCGTTTACAAAGCTGAAGTAATGTTCGCCGTATTGACTGCCGTGGGTAAAAGCGATTTCGATATCCTTCGCTTTCATGTGCGCAATCGGATAACGCAGCGTATCGTCTACGCGTCCGGAAAGCAAATCCAATAGACCGTCTTTGCTCACATATTCTTTGCCGTTCATCACGAGGGTGAGGCCGGTATTGAGATAGGCGTAATTCCAAATTTTTTCTTCCATATACGCCGGAAGAAAGCGGTAATTTTTATCAAAAATCGTCGGATCGGGCGAAAAGATAATTTCGGTTCCCGTCTTTTCGTCGGTTTTGCATTCGCCGTATTCTTTTACCAAAACGCCGCGGCTAAATTCGGCTTTCTTGCATTTGCCGTCGCGGAAACTTTGCACGATAAATTTTTCGGAAAGAGCATTGACCGCTTTCGTACCGACGCCGTTTAAGCCGACCGATTTTTGGAAAGCTTCGGAATCGTATTTGCCGCCGGTGTTCATCTTCGAAACGCAATCGATGACTTTGCCGAGAGGAATGCCGCGACCATAATCGCGCACATGCACTTCGCGGTCTTGAATTTCAATTTCGATGCGCTTGCCGGCGCCCATCACAAATTCATCGATGGAGTTGTCGATGATTTCTTTGGCGAGAACATAAATGCCATCGTCGGGACTTTGTCCGTTGCCTAATTTACCGATGTACATCCCCGGACGCATCCGGATGTGTTCGTGCCATTCCAAAGATTTAATGTTGTCTTCTGTATATTTCACTGCCATAACGTTCACCTAAAGCATTCGTTAAAATCGTGCCAAATATGATTAAAATTTTGAACCGAGTTGGAGCAAACCAGCCGCTGCGGTTCAATTTTTCTTCAAAAATAGTAAAAACTGCTCAATATGAGTGCAATTTTGTGCAGTAAAATGAGGATTTTTCTGCATTTTTAAGTAAAAAATTTTCGTTTATGGATTGTTTTTGCGTTGCTTGTCGATTTCAATGATGAAAACGCCGAGCCAATCGTCAAAATCAGGCTGCGAATAATAAGAGTAAGCTGATGGGCGAATGGCGGTAATGCGGAAAGTGCAGGAGAGGAGAGAGTCTTTTTTATCTTTGTTTGTCACATAAAAAGTTTTGATTTCTTGCGAGTGCGCTGAGAAGCGGAGAGTTTCAGAACCGTAAGTCGGTATATCAGAATTGCTGCAAGTATAATTGTAATCGAACACGAGACTATAGCTAAAATTTCGTTGATTCAGGAAAACGATTTCAAAATCATTATCCCAACGATCGGTAAAAAATTGATCGGAAATGGTAAAATCTTTCCCCGGTATGATTTCGTCGTTTTCTGCATCGCTGCTGTCAAAAACTCTGCAGGCTGTCAGCGCGAATGCGCAGAAAATGGTAGCAAAATAAGCGATGCGGCCCAAACTCTTGAATGATTTCAAAAAATCTCGCATACCGAACTCCTTTTTTCAAAAATATAACATTTAAAAACGACAAAAAATGGCGAAATTCCATTTTGAGAAGAACATAAAAAAACACTTCGTTTTGGCGAAGTGTTTTTATCGGAATAGCGGGATTCGGACCCACGACCTCTTGCTCCCGAAGCAAGCGCTCTACCAGACTGAGCTATATTCCGAGGACGCCCCTAATTTAGGAAAAAAGTTTTTCACTGGCAAGGGGTGTGGGCAGATTTTTTTGCATTATTTTCGTCTTTTATCGCGAGGGATGACATTAAAACCGTCATTTCTTCCGATTTTTAAAATGCTTGAGCCCGAATTATTCGGTTCGGTTTTGTAAAAGAGAACTTTGTGCTTCCAAACCGTTGCAACTTTTTTATCGATAATGTGTTTGACATTTCCGTATTCGGGGTTTCCGCCGCCGTGAATAATCCGGAGAACAGAAAGCCCTGCGCGTTTCATGCCTTCCATCAAATTTTCGACGGCGGCAGCGGCTTCTTCGGCGACGTAACCGTGCAAGTCGATTTCTTCTTCGGGTTCTGGGAAATTCCAAGCAGCAGGATTTTTCCGCGGCTTAAATTTTTTCACCATTTTTTGTTTTTTGTCTTCTTCGGCTTTGGCGGCTTCGATGACTCCATCTTTGTCGTGCATCGGATGATTATCCATCCAAGCGAGTTGCATTTTTTCGATTTCGCTGAGTTCTTCGTTCATTTTTCTATTCCTCTTGTAAAATTGCGGTGATAATTCCACGTCCACTGCGACGGGTGTTCGCTAATCCAATGCGAAATGTCGTCGGCAATTTGCACGGAAACATTTTCCGAATTGGATTTGGGCGGATAAAATTTTTCGAAGCAGATGATGTGTTTTCCGTTTTCGTAAAATGTGCGGAAAGTGACAATGCCTGCGCCCATTTCCATCGCCTTGAGCGGAAGTCTTAAAAATAATTCGGCGGGGCGGTGCAAAATTTCGACGGGAGTTCCGCGGGCTTCTGTCGCTTGATCGATGAGCATCGCTAAGATGCCTTTGTTCTTCAAAAATTCGCGGAGAGTTTTCGCAACGGATTCGGTTTCGCGTTCTTCTAAGCCGGGAGTTTTGCGGATTTGATGCAGCAAGCGGGTGAGCGCTTGACTTGGAAAACTGTGCGTAAAAAGATAAACGTGAGCGGAATAGCGGGTGAGTACGCGGTGCATCATTTCGAATGCGCCTTGATGAATGCCTGTCGCGACGACGGGAATGCCGTTTTCGAGAGGCTCTCGGATAATTTCTTCGTTTTCAAATTGCACGCATTGGAGAGCTTTCGGCATGTGGCAAAGGTAACGCAGACTTTGTAAATAATTTTTATAAAGTGCGAAGAAAATTTTTCGCGGGCTCGTTTGCGTTTCGAGATGCGTCAATTCCAAATGCCTTTGGACGCGGCCCCAAGCGCGATTTCGATGGAGAATTTGATAAATCGGATAAATCAAAACAAAGAGAAAATTCTCGAGCGGCTTCGGCAAATGAAGCAAAATCTGGAGAATTCCTTTGTATGCAAAATCCATGAGAAATTAAAATTCAAAAATCCCGCGACCGAGTTCGCGATCAAAAACTTCTTGCGAAAGATTTTCTCCAGCGTAAGTTAACCGCGGCGAAATTTCGTAGAGTTTTCCGGCTTTCAATTTGACTTTGGCTTGTTCCAACCAATAACGATGTAAATTGCCGAGCATTTTACAAGCGCTTTCGGGCGAGTCATTTCCGGTCGCATTTTTTACGGGCGCAAATTCATCTTCGCGTTCTACGCCAAAGAGAAAAATTTTTCCGAGGAAGGGGAATGCGTCGAGAAGAAATTGTTCAAATTTCCAACAGTCGGCGACGCCGCTCACGGTTTTCCGCGCTGCGTGCCACGGCAATTCTTGCGAAGCGATTTTTCGCAGAGAATCGATGCGGAACACGTACATGCCGGTATTTCCACCGTCAAATTGAAGCGAACCGTCTGCGTTTGTTTTATTGCGAAGTTCATCCGAAACGTCGGAGTATTCGAGGACGGCAGGCTTTCCATTTTTGCTCGCAAAGATGCCGACTTTTTCTGCGGCATTTTTTTTGTGCACGACTTTGGCTGCGCAGGGGAGACCGCTTCCGGCGAGCGCTCCGATGAAAGTGGGGTCAGCCATTTTGACGAGAGCGTTATCGATGTTACAAAGGAAAACGAAACGCACACCTTTTTCGATAAACCACGCGAGAGTTCCGCTTTTGGCGAGTGCGCGGAAACAGCCGCCGTTTCCATCGGGCGCTTCGACATAGTCGCCGTTTTCGTCGGTGAGCGGAGTGCCATCGGGGCGTAGAGCGCAAAGCATTCCTTGTTCAAAAAAGCGGATATAATCGCGGTTGTATCCGAAGTAAGAATGGTCTTCAAAATGCTGAATGGTTTCGCTGTGATTGAGTGGAGATGTCATAATCGCCCACGGAATCGGTTTTCCCGCTTTCGCGCCGAGATTCATCAGACGGCGAGCTTGTAAACGGAAAAGAGTTGCGTGACTCGGAAGTCCAAAATCGTAAGCGCCTTTCGGACCGTCAAATCCTAAGCGAGAACCTTGACCGCCTGCGAGAGTAAATGCGGCGACGCTTCCTTGCTTGAAAAGAAGATTGCCCGTTTCGGTCCACATTTCGCGACGCTGATCTTCATCCGCCATATTGAACGGTAGCGGTTGAATTTTGTCTGCGGCGCTTGTCGTCTCTTTTTTATTCGAAAATTCTGCGTAGAGTTTTTTCAAAAATTCCAAGTCGATTTGAGCCATAAAAACCTCAGCGGATTCCGAAGAAAATCACAAAGCTCACGATGAGCGCGAAGATGCTAATCAAATGCATGCGCCAAACGATTTTTGAATTCATGAGCGGCTTGCTCACAAAATGATCGCCCCATTTTTTCTGATAATGGTGATGTAACGGTGCGCAGAGGAAAAGGCGCTTTCCTTCGCCGGTCATTTTTTTCGTCGCTTTGAACCAAGAAATTTGGAGCAGAACCGAGCACGCTTCGGCGATAATGATAATGCATACGAGCGGAAGGAAAAGTCCTGCTTGCACCAAGATGAACATAATGCCAATCGCTGCGCCAAATCCGACCGAGCCCGCGTCGCCCATATAAATTTCGGCGGGAGGACTGTTGAACCAAAGGTAGGCGAGAAGAGCGCCCGCAATCGCCATCGCAAGCGGGAAAAGTTCATCGCAGCCCGGAAGGAACGGCATATTCAAATAATTGCTAAAAATGAAATTTCCGCAGACATAAGCGACGACGCCGACGAAAATCATGCTCGTTAAAATCGGGACAGAAACGAGACTGTCAAGTCCATCGGTGAAGTTCGTTCCGTTTGCAGTGGCGGCGATGACGAAGGTCATAAATCCGATGAAAACCCAGTTCGGTAAATGAATTTGGAAAACATCGACAGGGACAAAGGGAACCGTTAAATTGCCGCGTAAATCGGGGATGAATTTGTAGCAGAAAATTGCGATAATGAAGCTGAATAAAAAGTAAAGTCCCAAGCGCACAGAACTCGAAATGCCGTCGGCTTTTTCCATGTAAGAAGCCGCTTTCGCTTTGCCTTGGGCGATGAGACGTTTCGTTTTGACTTTTGCCAAGTCATCGATTGCGCCGACAGAACTGAACGCAGCGAGAACGAGAAGAGTTGAAATCGTGTAACCGTTGAGTTTACACGTGAGAAGCGAAACGAGAATGACGACGACGACTAAAAGAACGCCGCCCATAATGGGAGGAGCTTTGACTTTGCTATTCGCATCAAAATCTGAAGTCGCATCGGACTTTTGCAAAAAGCGAATATACGCAGGCATCGTCGAAAGGACGAGAATAATGGAAAGAAGCGCCGCCATCCCAGCACGGAAAAGGCGACTATCAAAAAGAGGATTGTTTGTAATGTGGTAAATCCATTCGCAGAGCATAAGCAGAATTTAGAATTTTAGGGTGAAACCTTTTAGGTTAAATAAAAATGAGTCCGAGAATTCCCACCGCCCACAAGTAATAAGAGAAGTAATGGAATTTTCCTTTTTGCACAAAATTCATCAACCATTTGAGCGCGATGACGCCGAAGATAAATGCGACGATCATTCCGAGAATCAGAGCGAAAGAAAAGTCTCCGCTTTCTGCGCATTTGGCAATCATTTCGGGCTTTTCAATCGGATTAAAATTTTGACATTTCACCCATTTTACGAGGTCGAGAAGTGCGGCACCGCCGACTGCGGGAATGCTCATTAAGAAACTGAATTCGCCCGCATATTTGCGATTTGTGCCCATAAAAAGCATCGCCGAAATCGTAGAACCGCTGCGGCTAATGCCTGGAATGCAAGCGATTCCTTGCGTAATTCCCGTGAGAATGGCGCGCCACCAATTCATGCCTTTGCCTTCTTCTTCGGGGTGATTTGCGCCGGTCTTTGCCCACTTCGAAAGGAAGAGAAGAGTCCCTGTGAAAAGGAGTGCAAAGCAAACGGCCCGCGGATTTTCGAAAAGCGATTCCAGTTGATTTTTAAAACCGATGCCGATAGCTGCGGTCGGAATCGATGCGAGAATAATGTAACCCGCTTCTTTGAGTTGGGCGGAATCGCGGCGGAGACAGCCGAGAAGAATGGTGATAATTTTTTTGCGGAAGACGACGAAAATCGAAAGGAGAGTCCCCGCATGCAGCATGATGTCAAAAAACATGCCCGCATCTTGCATATTCAAAAAATATTTTCCGAGAACGAGATGACCGGAACTAGAAATCGGCAAAAATTCAGCGAGGCCTTGAAGAAGACCTAAAAGGATAGATTCAATCATAAAATAAAAGTAGAAAATGCGCGAAAGATGCTGCAGAAAATCCAGAAGATTTTTGCATTTTTCTATCTTAAAATGCATGAAAAAGTTTGGAGTTTTTTTTACCGTTTTTTGTGCTGCATCGTTGCTTTCCGCGGCGCAAAATCCTCGTTTTGATCAAGGTGCGCGTTTTGAAGCAGCGGGGCAATATGAAAAAGCGCTCGGCGAATACCGTGCGATTCTTTCTGCGGAACCGCATAATGCCAATGCATTTTATGCAGCGGGCTCAGTCCGTTTTAAAATGAAAGATTACAAAGGTGCGATTGCCAATTATCAGCTCGCCTATAAATATGCGCCGAAGATGAACGAAGCTTACGAAGGCGCTGCGAAGGCTTACGAAAAACTCGGCGACAAGACGAAAGCGGCTGCGGAACGGCAGAAAAATCCGAATGCAAAAGCGGCGAAAGAAGAAACGAAATCGACGAATGCTTCTGCGAAAAGCGCTGGCAGCGATTTGCTCGCCAAAGCGCGTGCGGCATTTGACGCCAAGGATTACAAAACGGCATGTTCTGCGGCGCGTGAAGTGTTAGCAAAAGATCCGGGAAATCCTGGCGCTTATTATTACGCGGGCGCAGGACGCTATGAACTCGGCGAATTCGATAAAGCGGAATACAATCTCAAACGTTCCTTTGAATATGCAGAACTCGGATTCAATGCGCACTATTACCTCGCACTTATTTATAAAAAGCAAGGCAAAGCGGATTTGGAAAAAGCGGAACTCGAAGCCTACGTGAAGTTTTCAAAAAATGAATCGGCGGTCGCCAAAGCGCGAACTCGCATCGCAGAACTTTCGGGAAAATCCAATTCCGAAGTCGTGAAAACAGAAACGCCTGCGGCTCCAGTAGAAAGTGCACCGGCAACGGAAAAATCTCTAGAAGAAGTGAAACCGGTTGAAGCCAAAGCCGAACCCGCTCCGCAGCCAGTCGAAGTCAAAAATCCTCCTGCACCGAAAAAGCCGATGAGTCCGATGGAACAAGCGAATGAAGCGTATCGTCAAGGCGATTATGCGTCGGCGCTTTCGCAATATCAAGAGTTGCAGAAAAAATTCCGCGATGAAAATACGCGGGCATATTTACTTTTCCAAATCGGAAACGTTTATCGCTCTCGCCGCGATTTCCGTTCGGCGGTTTCTAAATTCCGCGAACTCGTGGAACTTTATCCGTCTTCAGAATGGTCCGTCGAAGCGCAGCGCGCTTGGGAAGACGCCGTTTGGCAAGAGAAAAATGCAAAGGAATTGCGTTCTGCTCGATGAAAGAATCGCATCCGCTAGAACCTTTTTTGCCTAAAAATGCGAAGCTTTTAATGCTCGGCAGTTTTCCTCCGCCGAAAGTGCGCTGGTGCATAGAATTTTATTACCCGAATTTCAACAATGACATGTGGCGAATTTTCGGGCATATTTTCTTTCACAATCGCAATTATTTTGTGCTTTCCTCCGAAAAAAAATTTGATAAAGAGCGCATCATTGCTTTTTTAAATGAAGTGGGAATTGGAATTTTTGATACGGCAACGGAAGTTTTCCGCGAAAAAGGAAACGCTTCGGATGCGTTTTTGCAAATCGTAAAACCGACGAATGTTGCTGCAATGCTCCGCAAAATTCCGGAGTGTTTAGCGGTGAATACAACGGGAACATTGGCAACGGAAACTCTCTCAGAAATGTTTCAGATAAAGCCGCCGAAAGTCGGTGAAAAAGTGCCGTTTCTTTTGGACGATCGTCGCTTATTTCTGTATCGCACGCCGAGTTCTAGCCGCGCGTATCCGCTAGCGTTAGAAAAGAAAGCGGAATTTTATCAAAAAATGTTTGAAGAATTAAAAATTCTAAAATGAAATTTTGAACAATTTACGCAGGAAATTGTCTTTTTTCGCTTTTCATTTTTCATTAAAAAAGCCTCAGCTTTCGCTGAGGCTTTTCTGCTATTCTTCCAACACGCATCGGATAGGGTAATACATTTTGCTATCCGAGACTTTCGTATATGTGCAGATGTCTCCGTCAATTTTAAACACACTGCGAGGTGGAAGGTTATGCGGTAAATAAAACCAATAAGCACCCACTTTTCCGGCATCGGTAATTCCATTTGTTGAATGATAACCGCCTTTTGCCTGCAAGCCTAAACCATATTCATCAGTACCCTTTGCGCCCTTGGTCCAAGTTTCAGAATCCTTTAAAGCGGCTAGCGCTAATTTTTCATCCTGTTCATGTTCGCTTTTTGAAAATTCAATCAACGCTTCTGCATCTACTATATTAGGCAATTTCCAGCCTGCTGGGCATGCATCTGTGGCTTCATCAGAAGTATAAGCGTAACCATACGAGGATTTTTGATGACCCGCAGTTTTCAAGTCTTCGGCAAACCAAACTTTATCGCCTACAGAAGCAACCTTATACATGGTGCTGTCGGTTGTGCGGCCATCGATTGCGTACCACTGTTTTTCGACACACTTGAAAACGGCTTCATTTTCCATTTTTACAGTCTTTTTATTTAAACCCTTGGTGCATACGCCGATTTTACTTTCCAAGGCGCCGACAAGCCTCCACTTGCCTAAATCCTTGTCGAACACATATTCGTTAGAAGTAACGTTTCCGCCCTTAATTTCGGCGTCTTCGCCATCGACCCAGCCGTAAGTGTCCTTTTCGAAAACCGTTGCGCGGTCCCAGGTGAACACGCCCGCGTTATCGCGGCAAATAAAGTAGCGTTCTGAATTGCTGCTGTTTTCGTCTTCATTTTTCAAGACTTCTTTTGCACGCAAGGCGTTACAGTCGCCAAGGCCGTATTGGTTATGCCAAAGCTGAGTTAAGTAAACCGCAAAGTCCGATGCTTTCGACAAATTCCATTGCGCAATGTTCAAGTTCACTTTTCCAAATTCAAAGTCAAACGCCCAGTCCGCCATTTTGCTGCGATTGATGTTTTTATCCCAGGCGCCATTATCTGCAATGTCTTCTCTAAATTGTTTGATGTTTTTGATAATCGTTTCTTCGTCGTTATCGGCGAGGAACAAAATCGATACCGCAAGCAAAAGCCCGTGATTTTGAATATCCAATTTTTCGGCTTTGTCGTTGGAATCATTCACAGTTTGCACATTCAATAAAAGAGCATTCAAGATTTCTTCTTGCGCTTGCCTTTTGGCTGCTTCGACATTGTAGCCTTTTTTCACAAGTTTGATCACGCGGTCGTATTCCAAGTGCGTGAGCAAATTGATGTTTGCGTGCGATTCGTTTTCGTTATAGAGTCTCGTTTCGGGAAGTTCTACAATCGCTTGCAAAGTCAGCGGTTTCATGCTTACGGTGCCCGTTACCTCGTTTTTATATTCGCCTTTGACTTCGAGCGAGACAACGTTATTTTTCAAATATAAACTTGGGATGACAAATTCGCCGTTGTTGCCGGAGACTTCGTCGATAACGGTATCTTTAGCGAAAGCAAGCGTATCGTTTAAAGCTTCGCGCAAGTAAATGGGCGAGTGGAATTTGAACGCGCCTTTTTGTGCGTAGCCGCTCAAGTCCAAGTTGTTCACTTTATACGAAATCGTTTTCCAAACGCCATCGCGGCATTCAAACACCGAATTTTTATAAGTCACGACAACCTTGGAACCTTCCCACTTGCTAAAGCAGGTATCGAAATTTTCAATCGATTGCAAGTAGCGGTATTCGATGGAATCCTTGATGTACAATGTATCGTGATTCATCACAAGGATAACTTTCACGGAATTCGAAACGTATAAGGAATCCTTGCGGTTATCCTTCACTATCTTTCTTATGGTATCGATTACAATCGTCGAATCGTTTACGCGAACGGTATCGTAACGGACTTCGACATCGGGCGTATCGTCGCTGGGTTTAGAAGCAGAGCTGTCATCACCGCAGGCAACAGCGAACAAAGTCAAAAGCAAGTAGGCTAAAACGGCTAAAATTTTAATTTGAAATTTCATTTTTTACTCCTTTTACTTTGTAAGCTTCATGATGCAGTGTGCGGAATATTTTACCGTTGAATATCCTTGAACATCAAATTTATATCCATCTTCATGAATGTTTATAAAGCCACGGCCATCATCATTTTTTTCAGAGATCCAAGAGTAAAAATCGGACCCCTTAGAGTAATAAGTATCCATCGGTTTGCTATAGAAACCTTCTGCTTTTAAGCCAAGACCATATTCATTCGTGCCTTTTGTGCCCGAAGTCCACGATGTCTCATCTTTTAAGGCCGCTAAAGCTTCTGCCAGATTTTGATTATGTTCACTCAAGGAATAATCAATCAAAGCTTGCCAATCTTCGCGAGATGGGAGTCTCCACCCTGTAGGGCATGGACCCAACGACAGCTCATCAGAATACCAACCATATGACCAGGTAAACCATATTTGTCCGTTAACTTCCGCAAACTTGTAAGTAACCGAGCCATCTTTTTGCGCAAGCCATTCGTTATTTAGGCATTTAAATTTGCCGTCATTTATCGGGTAGGTAACTGTTTCACCATCCAATTTTGCGGTGCATTTTCCAATATGCGTTTCGATGAGTTTCGGTTCGCGCCATTTTTGAATTTGTTCGTCATACACATATTTTTGATGATAAATTTCTCCTTCGCCATCTTCGCCGTCTTCCCAGCCGTAAGTATCGGCTTCGTAGACCGTGGCGGTATCCCACGCCAAAACGCCTGCTGTGTTTCTAGAAACAAAGTAGCGTTCTTTGTTTACACTTTTCGCATTTTGATTCTTGATAAGCTCGTTTGCGCGGCCCGCAGCGCATTCGCCAATGCCATAAACGTTGCTCCAGAATTGATTCAAGTAAATTTGAAAGTCCGACGCTTTTGACAAATTCCAATGGGCAATGTTTTTGTGAATATCGCCAAATTCCAGGTCGTAAGCCCAGTCCGCCATTTTGACTTTGTTTTGATTTTTATCCCAAGCGCCATTGTCGGCGATGTCTTCTCTAAACTGCTTAATATTTTTCGCAATGGAGTCTTCGTTATCATCGCCCAAAAACAGTAACGATACCGCAAGCAAAAGCCCGTGATTTTGAATTTCAAGCAATTCGGCTTTGTCGTTTGAATCATTTTGGGTTTGTACATTCAAGGCAAGGGCATTCATGATTTCTTGCTGCGCCTGTTTTTTCGCGGCCTTCAGGCCGTATCCTTTTCGAACAAGTTTTAACGCGCGGTCGTATTCCAAGTGTGTAAGCAAATTAATGTTTGCTTTGACCTTGGTGCGCGGTTCGTCGACATCGGTCTTAGGAAGTTCCACTAAGGCTTGCAGCGTGATTGCTTTTGTGCTGTATTTGCCTGTCACCTCGTTTTTATATTGACCCTTGACTTCGAGAGAAATTCGTGGGTTCATCAAGTTTAAACTCGGGATGACAAATTCGCCGTTATTGCCCGAGACTTCGTCTTTAATCGTGTCCTTGCCAAATTTAAGCGTATCGTTCAAAGCTTCGCGCAAATAAACGGGCGAGTTAAATTTGAATGCGCCCTTTTGAGCAAAGCCAATCAAGTCCACGTGATTCACGCGGTAAGTAATCGTGTCCCAGATTCCGTTCTGGCATTCGTAAATCGCAGAATCCTTCGAAAACACAATGCGAAAACCTTCCCACCTGGTAAAGCAAGAATCGAACCGTTCAATCGATTTTAGGTAACGCACATCAATCGAATCCGTCACGTAGGCGGTATCGTGCTTCATCACCAAGATTGCTTTGATTGAGTCGGTTACGTAAAGTGAATCGTAATAGACCGTTTTAATCGTGTCAATTACAATTGTCGAATCGTTCACACGAATCGTATCGTAACGAACTTCGACATTTACTTGTACTTGGGCGTCTTCGGGTTTGCTTGACGTATCGTCGCCACAGGCAAGCACAAATAAAGAGGAAAGTCCATAAAGCAGAACCGCGAGCAACTTGGTTTTGAGCTTCATTTTTATTCCTAGAAAGGGGTGTTGATATTTTTAAGAAAAATAATAAAATAATATAAAATGTTTTTTTTTCTTACATTATAATAAAATGTGGTTAATCGTAGAATTTTTTTTCGGATAATAAAAAAGCCTCAGCTTTCGCTGAGGCTTTTCTGCAATTTTGCAAAGCTTTGATTATTCAAGAACAATCAAAGTAAGCGTGCGCTTGCCAACCTTGACAGGCTTGCTCAAGTCAACGGGCTTAGCCTTCTTGGAAGGATCGTTTGCCCAGCCTTCTTTGAGCTTTTCTGTCGAGCGGTCAAGAACTTGCATCTTAGCTTTACCCTTGAAGCCCGGAATGTCAAGCTTCATTTCGTAATCGCTGTACGGGTTCTTGTTTACGACAAGGAGGCTCTTCTTCTTGCCATTTTCGGTGTAGTAAGTCGTGATGAGCGATTCCTTGTCACCGGAGATGGTTGTTTCGAGGAGCTTACCGCGGAGAGCGTCAGATGCCATCTGGAAAGCCCAGTAGCTCGGACGCGGGCAGTTCATGCATTCTTCACCCGAACGAGTGAGGTAGCCGTAGTCACCGCCTTCCGGAGTCATATCGTTGTGAATATCCCAGTACTGTGCGTTGTCCACATTTTCGGTGGCGAGCATAGCGAGGTAGTCGGCAACGAAGAGACCGTTTTCAAGAGAAATCGTCTGCGGACCCGGGTTGAAGTCGACCGAGTTCCATTCGGTGAGCCAGAGTTCAATCTTCTTGTCTTTCTTGAAGTGTTCGGTCCACTTGTCGACAGTCTTGTGCAGGCGGCTGTAGATAGGAACGAGGTCCTGCGGAGCCGAGAGCATAGCGAAGTCGTTTTCTTCGCCGTAGTGCTGCGGATAGTGGTGAACGATAAGACCGTCAGCGATGTCGCCGGTTTCGCGGAGAACGTTTTCGTTCCATTCGCCATCAAGAACGCCGAGGACTGCGACCTTAATAGTCGGGTCGACTTTCTTCATCGCTTCGATGAACTTGCGAGCGCGCTTACCGTAAATGGTACCGCCGTCCTTACCATACTTTTCGTAGTACGGATGCCAGTTACCGTAGACTTCGTTACCGATTTCCCAGTACTTGATGCCCGCCTTCTTATCGACGTTCGTATGCTTCACCCATGCGGCAGCTTCTTGTTCGGTACCCGAACCGAAGTTCACCGTGAACATAGCATTCGAACCAGTCTTCTTCAACCATTCAAGGAATTCGTCGGTATCGACCATCCAGTCCTTATTGTCAAGAATTTCCTTCCAGTGGTCGTCATCAGCGCGGAGACCACCCGGGTAACGGATAATGCCGTGGTTGATGCGCTTGACGAAGTCGCGGGTCTGAACTTTGAACTTCGAATTGTCGAGCATGTCGCCATCCCAAAGTGCAGAGTTGATACCGAAGAGTCCGCCCGAAATATTCGGGTTGATGACCTTCGAAGAGCCCTTCACGTCAATCTTCACGACAGCCGGACGAGCAGCAGCCTTGACTTCTTTCTGGTTCGTGAGCTTAATGTTATCGATTTCGAAGGAACCGTTCGAACCTTCTCCACCCGGTTTGAAGTCGAGAGAAACAACGCCCTTCAAATCGAAGACGCCGTTTTCTTTTGCGTTAGGCGGTTGATAATACGGGAACTTCGAGAAGTTGCGGAACGGAACGATCACGGTTGTGCGGCCGCGAGGAACGCCGGTGTTTGCAACAAAGAGTTCGTTGCCCGCATCGCCGATTTGGACGGTGATGGACTGCCATGCACGTTCGGAGTAAACGTCGAACATGATGCCCCAGTGATTTGTCCAATCGCGGAGCTTTGCGCCATGGTTTGCTGTATTCTTTGTGAAATCAAGAACAATGTCAACCCAGTCAGACATCACGAAATGCTTGACGTTCAAAGAGTTGCCATCGAGAGTCTTGGACTTGAACGGAACTTCCACTTCGACCTGAGACTTCGGACCCTTAGACGGTTCCCAGTTGTCTTTGGCGAAGTTACCTTCGAAGTCCGAAATCACGAGATCCGGAGTCTTCGACTTCCAGTTATCCCACTTGATATCCGGGTCGATCCAGTCGATATTTTCGGTGAAGGTAATCTGGTCTACAAAGATGGTGACAGGAGCCGGCTTGCCCGGTTCGCCCTGGTTTTCACCCTTGCCGACAGAGAAGCGGATTTCTTGAATCTTATCCCACTGAACGTCCTTTGCAACTTCGGCTTGCTTGTTTGCGTCCCAAGCTTTACCCTTGTCGACGAACTTCTTCAGAGGAATCTTCACGAGTTTCCAATCGGTGCCGACTTTCGAGCCTTCGATCCAGTCGTTCAAGCTGATCTTCGTCTGGCTCTTGATGTCGTTGCCTTGGTTGTCCAAGATACCGACGTAAACTTTTTCGCCACCGAGCTTACCCTTGATCCAGAAGTAGAGACCGCCCTTGTTGCGAACCTTCGAAAGATCGATGTACTTGCCTTCGCCGAGCGAGTAAGTCACACCAGACCAGTCGTTATTATCGATGTAAAGCGCGAGGACATTCGGGTTGCCCGGAGTCTTCGAATCAGCTTCACGTTGAGCAGAAAGGCCACCGTAGCTGTAGCTGAAGCCCTTGAGCTGGTTATCGTAGAAGATGCCGTTCTTGACAGGCTTTGCCTTGCCGTCAAGTTTTTCTGGATTCTTCGGACCATCGATTACATCGCTATTTTCGTCCCAGTAGACAATCTTGGCTTTTGGCTTTGCCTTCTTGTTGCCCTTGACGATTTCGATATTATCGACCCAAATTTCGAAATCCTTTGCGCCGCTCTTATCAATCGAGAAGCGGATTTCGGCAATCTTATCCCAATCGATGCGAGCCGGGAATTCGGACTTGCGGGTGTTGTCCCAGTAGAGGCCGCGGTCCGGGAAGTCGACGAGAGGAATAGAAACTTTTTTCCAATCGGTAGTAACTGCGCCACCTTCGATGTATTTGTTCATCGGGAGCACAACTTGAGTCTTTTTACCGTCAGAAACTTCTTCGTCCAAAAGACCGATTTTAACGGATTCGCCGCCGTGTTTGCCCTTGATCATGAATTCGAGTTTCGAATCCAGCATCAACTTGTTCAAGTCGAACACTTCGTTGTAAAGGCAGATGGATGCGCCCGAGTATTCGCTCGGATCCAACTGAATGTCCAATGCGGATTTGGACTTGTAGCCGCCTTCTTTCGTAATGGTCACGCCTTTGCTTTTGCCACCGTAAGAGTAGTCGTAGCCACCCTGACGATAAGCGTCATCAAAGAACTTGTAAACGACGATGCGCGGCGGACGCTGTGCCATCGCTGCAGTCGTTGCAAGCCCTAAGAAGAGCAAAGAGGACGCCTTCAGAAATTGATGTTTCATTCGGTATGTTCCTTTTTGTTGTTGTGTTTTTAGAAATGCAAAGCCTTACTTGGCTTCTTTCAAGAGTTTTTCCACGAGTTCTGGGCTAAAGCGGTCTTGACGCTTGCCGTTGATGTAGAAATTCGGAGTTCCTTGCACGCCGACTTTTACGCCCAACTGGAAGTCTTCGTCGATGCGTTTTTGTTTTGCGGAATCGAGCGCCATGCTCTTTTCGAACTTCGCCATATCGAGTCCGACTTCCTTAGCCACTTTCTTGAAGGTTTCCGGATTGAGTTCGCGGTTATGGCTGGCGAGCGCATAACGGAATTCCCAGAATTTTCCTTGTTCTTGAGCAGCGATCGAAGCGGCTGCCGCTGGACCCGCATCTTGGTGGAAACTGAGCGGGAAATGTTTGAAGACAAATTTGATTTCGTCTTTATGCTTGTCCATCAAATCGTGAATAGCGGGAGCGATGCGTGCGCAATACGGGCACTGAAATTCCGAAAATTCAACGATGGTGAGCTTCGGATTTTTGGTGTTGCCGAAAACCGGGCTATTGCCATCGGGAATTTCCCAAACTTTATTGTCGGCTTCCATTTCAGCTTTCATCTGTTCAATCGAAAGACCGCGCTTTTCGAGACCGTATTTGAGCACTTCAAATTCTTCGTGCATTGTGGCGACTTCGGCTGCAAGACTATCGAGTTTTGCGTTTGACGAAGCAGAACCCGCAGAAGCTTGATTGCAAGCGGAAAGAGAAAAGAGAAGAGCGGCAGAAAGCGCCAACGGGAATGATTTCATGGATTATCCTTATGGTGAAATTTCGTTTGTCAAAATATATAAAAGGATGTTTGATGGAACTTAAAAAAAAGACTTTCGGTTACGAAGGAATCCGTTTTTAGAAAAACAAAAATTTACAATTGAGCGCAAAAAGCTGGACTGGAATGAAGAGCTTGTTGTGAAAAGCTTTTCTTCTGAATGAAGGATTTCCTCCGCTAGAAACCGCACTGTTCGACGGGATGAATCAATCAATCCCCGGGGATCAAGTAGTAAGAATCTTCTTTCGCAATAGTGCTGTCCAGTTCTGCGAGAGGAAATTTGAACAGGCCATCTCCCGTGGCTGCATAAAGCGTGTCGCCGACCGCGTCAAGGCTTCGAATGGCGTCTTTACTTTGGCATTCATGCTTGGTACACCAGTTGCCGTCAATCAGGGCCAACCTTTGGGGTCACTTCCGTAAGGCGGCCCGTAGTCGCCCATATAGACCATCGGAATGGAGGGGATTCTTCCGCCGGAGAACAGATGTTTTCCATCTGTCGCGAATGCGTTGATGTAATTCGGTGCACTGCTGTGAATTATCCGGAAAACCTCGCGTTGTTCGTAGTAAATGCTGTCAATCGATATCCAGTATCCGGCTTCGTCCCATTGGTAGATGATGCTTTGCGTGAGGGCGTAGAGTTTTTCTTTGTGGACGAGGAGCTCATCGATCCAATTGACGGAGTCTTCCTGAAGGTAAGGCGGAAATCGTGCGAGCTTTTGGTAGGTTCCTGAGTTCAGATCCAATTTGCAGACGCCCAAATCGTATGCAGCGACAAAGAATGTGCCGGAAATTTCTACAGTGCTCAAAAATTGCAGGCCGTCTTCCTCTTCGTATTGATCCCAACTGGAATCCTTCTGGATGGCGATGACTGTCGTGATGCGTTTTTCCGCCTTGTCAAGACTGTCCTTGTATCCGGCAATGCTTGCGACCAATCGTCCGGAAAGATTTCCGATGCCGACAACATGGAATTCTCCACCTGCGTCATTGTTTTTTTTCAACAGTCTTGTCCATGTTTTGTCTTCCGGTGAATATCGCCAGATTTCCCCGGATCGGTAGGTCCCCACATAAAGTCCGCTGGAGTCCGCAAATATTTTCTTTATGTAGGCGTCTGTCGGCGGCATCGGGCTTGCGTGGATGACGTCCGGATTCGGGGCCGGATACGGGTTCTAGGCGGCCCGCAGGAGCGGGAGGGCCGGGCGGGACCAGA
>NZ_QGHD01000002.1 GCF_003148885.1 Hallerella porci
GCAAAGACAGTCCTACAAGAGAACCTTGAAGAAGGTCCATCGTGACCAGCGTTTTCGCAATCACCCGAAGAACGCCAAGAAGGCGCGCAAGGCAGATCGCAGGCAGAAGACAATCGCGGGACGGCTCGTCCGTGAATTAGAGCGAAATCTCGCCAGCAAGAACTTGTTGAACACGCACAAAGAAAAAATCGAGCTTTTCAAAAAAGTTCTGGAGCAGAAGAGGTGCGACAAGAACAAAATCTATTCGCTACACGAACCCGAAGTAAAATGCATCGGCAAGGGCAAGGAATACAAGAAATACGAGTTCGGCAACAAGGTGTCAATCGCCCGGAGCTACAGCGGCATCATTGTCGGCGCGGTCTCGTTCAGGGACGAGTATGACGGACATACGATAGACGATACGCTTGACCATGTCGAACAAATGCTTGGATTCAGGCCGAGCCAGGCCGCATGCGACCGAGGCTACCGCGGACAAAAGGAATCCGGAACGACAAAGATCGTGATACCGGACGTCCCGAAGAAAAACGCGACTTACTACCAGAAGGAAAAGGCTCACAAGCTTTTTTGCAAGAGGGCAGGCATCGAGCCTATCAACGGCCACCTGAAAAGCGACCACCGTATGGGTAGAAATTTCTACAAGGGAATCTTTGGCGACATGCTCAATGCAAAGCTTGCAGCAGCGGCGTTCAACTTCAAGAGGGCCATGAGGCGCTTTTTTGTCCTGTTGGAATGGCTATACTGTTTTTGCCTTCTGTGGAACGGAATGAACAAAAAATGCGAACGTCCTTATCTTGCGTTCGCAAAGTGACCTTTTTAAGGGACGACTAAATAATCGACATGCCCGTGTTTTTGAATTAGATATTCGGCAAATTGTTCAAGCGTTTCTTTTTTCGAAATATCGCCGACAAAGTAATCGCCTTTTTGAATATCAATGATTTCAACCGTTGCGCCTTCTCGCTGAAAAGCGTTTGCAATGGCTTTGCCAATTCCTTGTGCGCCACCGGTTACGACTGCGATTTTATTTTGGAAGGTCATAAGATAATATTTCCTTAATGCTTGTTATTTACTAAAACATCCATAATATAATCAAGAACTGCATTGTTTTCTCGGGAAAAACATCACAGTTCATCAATATTCCACTGTTTATTATGTAGATTTCAACCCAGAAATTTCACAGGAAATCGCTTGGAGAAAATAATGAAAAAAAATAGCTATTGCCTTATTTATTTTACTGCAATTTGGCTTTGCACAAGATGAATTTTCACCTTCGACTTATGATTTATATTTTTCTTCGATTCAACTGGATTCTGCTGTAATCGAACAAATGAATTTTTGCGATTCTATAAAATCAAAAAATGGTTCTGCATTAGAATGCGCTTCGAGTGTTTCTTCAATCGAGTACAATTCGTTAGCGGATACTTCTGTTTATATTCTCATTCAAAAAGAAAATGATTTTATGAGTGTTATGCTGACTCGAACTTCGCAAACTTGTGAAGACCCGATTCAAAATGATAAAGCGGTGGGAAATCCAGGCGTTTTAACTTTAAGCGAAGTTTTATTAACTGAACTTTTGCGATTAGAAAATTGGGGAGTTGTTAAAAGTTCAAAAGAGTCTTTAGAAAAATTTTTGCGTCAAGAAATTGAAGCGATGAAATCAAAAGGTAGTTGTGACGATATTGAAGCAACTGAATATACAGAAGGCGTTGGCGCAAATCATATTGTAGGACCCGCTTGCTGTTCTGTCATTCAAAATAAAACGGCAATTTTCCCAATTAAAATTGCTACGCCAAATTTTGGTATTCAAAAAATTGCACAAGGAAAATTTCGCATCGAAGGTGTAAATGCAGGCGTTGAATATAAAGTTTTTGATATGAACGGAAAATTATTGCAGCAAAAAAATCTAAATGGAAATAGCATTCAAGTGCCGCATCAATCTGTGATTTTAGAAATCAATGGAATGCGAAAAGTTTTGAAATAAATTTTCCCGCTTCATTTTTTACACAAGCTTTATCCATTTTAGATTATCTGTTTTAGATAATAATTTTCCCTTTTGCTTCATCAAGAATTTTTTGAACATCGGCGCCGTCGATGTCTAAATTTTCGGCTTTGATAAGTTCAACGTTTGGAATGCCAAATTGCGTCGTGCAAAGTTCTTTAATGTAATCAAAACTAAATCGCGGATCAAAATTCCCGCCCGAAGTGACGACGTAATAAAGTTTTTTCGCTTTGCATAAACCCATCACGCCTTGCGCTCCATATTTACAAACGATTCCAATCGTATAAATATTTTCGATGTAGGTTTTCAAAAGCGCAGGGAACGAAAAATCCCAAAACGGAGCGGCGATTACAATCGTATCGGCGGCGGCAAATTCGCGCGCATATTCAAAGCATTTATCATTTAAATTTCCTTGGGCAATTTGTTCGCCTTCGTAAATGAGCGATTCGCACGAATGCGGTTTCAAATTTAACGCATCGAGTTTTCGTTCTGTAAATTCACCGCCCAATTTTTTTAGCAAATCCAAAGCGAGTTCATTGGTTCTTGAATTTTTTCGCACGCAAGCATTGATATATAAAATCATTTTGAAATTCCTTTTTGAGTTCACATCAAAAATAAGAGAACTCCGTTTTTGAATTTACAAAAATTTATTTGCGCAAAGTTTCCCATTCGCTTTTGAGAATTGCCCACTGCATCGTGTTTTCGTAGCGTGGAGATCCGTCGGCATTTTTGACAAAGCTTACAAATTCTTTGAACAATCCTTCAAAGCGCATACCCAATTTTTTGCAAAGATTTTGACTTGCGGTGTTGTAATCTTCGGTGTAAGCGTAAATGCGACGCGCCCCTTTTTGTGAAAAAAGATAATCGAAAAATGCGTGAGCCGCTTCAAACGCAAAGCCTTTCCCTTGATACGCTTGATTTAACATCCAGCACGGACTGAATGTATCTTTGGGGGAATCTGTATGCGGTTCACCTGATTCGGGATACGCGTCAATTTCGCCAATGACTTTGCCCGAGTCTTTTAACACAATTGCAAAATAATATTCCGTTTCGCTCGTGCGCTTTTGCATTTCTTTTTGCGCATCTTCGAGCGAATTTAACTTCATACTTTGAAAGCAATTTACCGCGGGCTCTTTTAAATATTCCAAAACATCGCTTGCATCGGTCAATACAAACGGGCGTAAAATCAATCGTGCAGTTTCAAGTTTCATTTTGAACGCCTTTTTGGGATGAATGAAAGAAATTAGACTTTAGAGATTTCTAGGTTCAACTTTTAATTTTTCAGTTCCAATTCATCGATTTCATGGAATTCAAATTTTGCGTTTTCCATTTTAAGTTCGATGATATGTCCGCCTTTTTGTTTATCGTTTGAAATAAAATGAAAATGCCAACCGGTTGAATTTAATGAGCTCATAAAATTCGGGCAAAAAAGTCCGACTAAATCGCCGTCTAAATTTTCATAATCAAAAATTGTTTCATCCGTTTTCATCACAACGGCTAAAGGCTTAAAAGGTTTCACTTGTTTGTATTCGCTGCGTACTTTTATTTTTGAAAATGCTCCGCTTAATTTAATCACATAAAATCGATTCATCTTGGGCGAGATGATTTCATTTAATTTTTGAATGAGCGATTCGTAATTTTCAATTTTTGAAATTGCATACGATTTAGAATTTTCAAAAAAAGTCACATTGGCAAATGGGACTGTTTCCTTATCGTCTGCAATTTCAACAGTGCCATTTCCTTTTGCTTTATAAACGATGCCGTCAAGCACAATCATTTCGCCATCGATGGCATCAAACGTGCCAACGCCAAAGTCGCCTTTTTCCTTTAGTTGCTTTACGCTTATAAGTCCATCGTAATCGCCATCTAGCAGGCGGCTCAAAAAAGAAATTTGAAAAAGAGGGAACATTTTTTACTTCACATTATGTTTTGATGTTCGCTTAAGTAAAATTAAATCTCGATAAAGCAAGCGTGTTTGTAAAATTTTCGAATCTTCAATTTGCCTATATTTTCGTTCTTGCTCTTCGCTGCTAAAAATTGGATTTAATCCACATTTTTTATAAAATTCTAACAGCCAATTTTCATTATATGCGTCTACAATTAAATGCCTACATCCCGATTTATTTTCATCGCCAGCAAACCACTGTGCAACAAATTCAATAATTTGAAGTCCAAGATTGTGTCCTGAAAAACGTCGATCAACTCCTAAACGTCCTAACAAAACCGCCGGGTAATTGATTTGATTTTTTGAATGATGAACTTCATAGCCTACCTTTTTTTGTCTTGAATTTGGCAATAATCGGGTAAATATGCTAGCATTTGCAACAGTAAAAGCCGCTGCAATTTGATTCAAATTATCACGCGGACTAAATAAATATGTTTTTCCAAAGAGTTCATCTTGATATTGTAAAGCGTCATTTCTAAAAAATTCATTAATATCTTCACGTCCACAATCAAACGATTGTAAATCACAAGAATATTCCCCTAAAGTTGAAAACGAAAAATCAGAAAGATTCATTTTGCATTCTTTCTTTTTTCTTGATCTATTCTAGAATTTTTTATAATAGAAAGACACCACGCTTCTTTTTGAGCGCTATATTCTGAACCCGCTAAGTGCTTTGAATTATAATTTGATTGATTAACAAAATTCTCAGCAGCATCTTCAGTTAAAATAGGGACTGTGCTAATTGCTAAAGCCATATTCTAAATATAAATAAAGCTTTAACATTTTTCAATAGCTACTTCTATTCCACATCGATGCGTTCAATTTTAAAAATCACGGGGCGCGTGCCGTCATTGCAGCAAGAAATCATGACTTTATCATCATTCATCCAGCCATGCATTATGGCACCGCCTTGCAGCGCGCTGTAAATATAGCGGCTAATCGCATCCCATGCTTCAGAACAAAAAGGCACACCTTTTTCACCACAATGTTTTGTGCCCGGCGACTCTAAAACGCCTTCGTCTGCTTTCCCTGATTTTACAAGGGTTCCTTCGCCCATGTGCCAATAGTCATCGCGTTCATCGTTTCTGTAAAAAATGAATTCATCGCCCACATTGTAGCACGGGCATTTTCCGCTGGTGGGGTTTGCGCAATATTGCTGTTGCAATTCGGGGAATAACTTTTTATCTAAGACAGTGACTTTTACACGATGTTCCATTTTTAATTCCTTTTTTATTTCACATAAAATACGCGGTTTTCTTTTCGCTTTAATGGCTTGGGGGTATCACCTTCGATGTAGCCCAAAGCGCAGTGCCCAATGCCTTCGTATTCGTCTTCGATGCCCAAAGATTTTAAGAAATTTTTTCCCCATTCGGTTTCAAATTCTTCACGGGCGCGGTGAATCCAGCACGACCCTATTCCAAGCGAATGTGCCGCAAGCATCAAATTTCCCATGACTAAACTTCCGTCGTAAACGCGGTTATACCAGTCTTTTTTTGCAAGCACGATGATCATACAGGGCGCTCCATAAAACGGATCAAAGCCTTCATTCCAGCCGCCAATTTTGCGATTCATTTCAGAAATTTCATCGCGGAGTTTTTTATTCGAAACTTGAATCATAATCGTATTTTGTTTGCCTTTTCCGTTGGCAGCAAAAAGGCCTGCTTCAATAATTTGATCCAAAATTTCTTGCGGAATTGCATCCGATTTAAATTTTCGAATGCTTCTGCGTTCTTTGATTTCTTTCAAAACTTCGTTCATAAAAACCTCTTTTTTTGTAAAAGGAATATATAAATTTATCAATTTGATAAATCGATTATTTTGAAAAAGGAAGAAGTGAATTTATTATATTAGTAAAAACATTGGATGCTTTATGATTTTATACCATGGCAGTTATTTGAAAATTGAAACGCCTAAAATTTTACGAAGCAATCGCGCTTTGGATTTTGGCGATGCATTTTATACAACTTCTGATTTAGAACAAGCATCAAAATGGGCAAAAATTTCTGCTAATCGAAATGGAATAAATCAAGCAGTTGTTTCGGTATTTGATTTTGATGATTCAAAACTGCAAAATTTAAAATTTCTGTATTTTGAAAATCCTAATAGCAACTGGTTAAAACTTGTTAGTTCATATCGTTCCAAAAAATTGATCGCCGATGAATTGGATTTAATTATCGGACCTGTTGCAAACGATAGAACCTTTGATGTTATTCAACTTTATTTAGCAGAAATTTACAACGAAGACGAAACGATAAAAAGACTTCTGCCTTTTAAATTAAAAGATCAGTATGCTTTCAAAACAGAAGCCGCATTAAAATTTTTGAAATTTTCAAAAGAGATTTTATTATGAGCGATCTTGTATTTCCTTATTTTTTAGAATACTACGATAAACAAGTTGTCACGATGATTTGTGAAAAATATTCGATGAATGAATTTGAAGCTCTAAGACGATTCATTAAATCAAAAACATACGAGATGCTTTGCGACAAAAACTTTGAAATGTGGTACTACGGATACCCCGCTATTTTTAACATTTGGGAAAGCGAACAGATTACCGGTGACCCTAGAAACTCAAGCTATATTAAAGGAATCTAATGTCAAAAGAAATGGAATACTTTATTTTTTTGCTTGAGCAATACGCCAGATATAAAAGCTCAACCGCAAATAAAATCCTTGAAAAATGGGATGCATTAAATATTACGCAAAAAATTTTTGACAGTTATTGGCGTTATCATACCGAAGCAATCGAAAATGCTTTTGCTGAAATTGATAAGTGGAGCGAAAAATAAAGTATATTCAAACGCATGAAATTTTCTTGTGCCTTTATTTTATTATGCCTTTTCCTTGCCGCTTGTGGAAGCGATTCTTCAAATAATGCCACGGCAGAAATTTCATCTGAAACTTCATCAGCGAAAAATTCTTCTAGCAGTATCGTAAAAGCAGAATCATCCAATTCGCAAAGTTCATCAGACAATGGCGTTTGTACTAGCTGCGATAATTTTACGGCCGCAGATCCTGTGCTTACAAAAAATGGCGGTTACGGTTCTATCACAACATACGGAAGCATCTCTGCAAAAGAAACAAGTTTCGGCGGCGCTTGTAATTACGGACAAACGAATATTCAATATTACGCTGCGATTCATGTGAATGTTTCGCCAGGCGATAATTTAGGACCTTGGCAAGGCGGCGCAATCTGCGGAGCTTGTGTCCGCGTAAAAGCACGAACTCCGGAAGGTTTCAAAGAAGTCACCGTGCGAATTACAGATCGCTGTCCCGATGCAAATTGCGGAGTCGATTTGGGCGGTGCTCCTGCCTACGACATCATGGGCGAAAAAGTTGGCAGATATTCTGGCGAATGGGAATTTGTAAGTTGCGAAAATGTCAAAGGCGTGTGGGGAGATTCCACAAGTGTCTTCGTCAAAGAAGGCGCAAGCGCTTACTGGAGCATTATACAAGTGCGAAATCCAAAAGATGCCGTGAAAGAAATTTCGATTGTAAAAGCAGGCGCAAACGATTTGCCCGAAGCATTAAAATTTGCGACCGAAGCCGAAAACTTTTGGACGGTTCCAAAGTCCGTTCTTCAAAATGATAGCGATTATCTTTTGCAAATTCAATATCGAAGCGGCGCGCCGGACACCTTGAAAATCAAAGGATCCGAGCTTGCTCTTGGTAATGCAAATTATTATATCTGATAAATTTTCCATTTTAAAGATTTTTATTTTTCCGTCATGAAAGTTTTAAGCGAACGCACCAATCATTTTACCGAATCCGTTATTCGCCACATGACCCGCATTGCAAACTCTTGCGGAGCAATCAATTTATCGCAAGGATTTCCCGATTTTGACCCGCCTGCGAAATTGCAAAATCGCCTAGCAGAAGTTGCGCACGAAGGCCCTCACCAGTATGCGATTACAATTGGCGCAAAAAATTTCCGCGAAGCCGTGTGCAAAAAACAAGAACATTTCAGCGGTTTACGTTACGACCCTGAACGTGAAATTGTGATAACTTGTGGCAGCACCGAAGCGATGATGATTACGATGATGTCGGTCTGTAATCCGGGCGACAAAGTGGTAATATTTTCTCCGTTCTATGAAAATTATACCGCGGACACAATCCTTGCTGGCGCAACACCGATTTATGTGCCGCTTTCACCGAAGGATTTTTCGTTTGATGCCAATGTGCTCGAAGATGCGATGAAAGAGCCGGGCGTGAAAGCGCTCATTCTCTGCAATCCGTCGAACCCGAGCGGCAAAGTTTTTACCCGCGACGAACTTAAAATAATTGCCGATCTCGCTATCAAATATGATTTGTATGTAATTACCGATGAAGTTTATGAACATATCGTTTTTGCGCCGAGCAAACATACTTATATGGCAACGCTTCCCGGTATGCGTGAGCGCACGATTGAATGCAGCAGTTTATCTAAAACGTATTCGATTACGGGCTGGCGCTTAGGTTACATCTTAGCTGCTGAACCCATTATGGAGCGCATCAAAAAAGTTCACGATTTTACAGTTGTTGGAGCCGCATCGCCTTTGCAAGAAGTCGCAGTGACCGCAATGAATTTTGGCGATGAATATTACCGCGATTTGCAAATGCATTACACACACATGAAAACATTATTCACCGATGGACTTCGGAATTTAGGTTTTAAATTTTCAGAACCGCAAGGCACTTACTTTGTCATGATGGACATTTCGGAATTTGCAAAAAACGGAATTATCGATGACAACAAATTCTGCATAGACATGGCACAAAAAGTGGGCGTTGCCGCAGTTCCCGGCAGCAGTTTTTTCCGCGAAAATGTCAACAACTTAATTCGTTTTCACTTTGCGAAAAAAGACGAAACTATTATCGAAGCGCTGAACCGTTTAGAAAATTTGAAAAAGAAATGATTTAGTTGGCGAGATTCAAAGGCAAATTTTTTTCGCATTTTCCGCTTTCTATTCCGAAATTTTGTGATTTTCACAGTTTTTCGGAATAATATGTTCCCCAAAAACTTTTGCTCTGAGAGAATTTTTCGATTCGCAAAATAAATTGCTTTAAAAGATCACTTTTTCGAGTTTCAAAAGTTCAATTTTATTGGGAATGCCACCGCTGTAGCCGACGATTTTTTGATTGGAACCGATAACGCGATGACAAGGAATGATAATGCAAATGAGATTGCTTCCGACTGCGTTCCCGACGGCGCGAGCAGACATTTTGGGAATGCGTTTTTCCTTTGCGATTTTGTCTGCGATTTCTTGATAGCTGAGAGTTTTCCCAAAGGGAATTTTGAGCATGATGTCGATGACTAATTTTCGAAACGCGGTCAAGTTTTCGATTTTAAAAGCGGGTGTAAAATTCGGCGATTTTCCGCTGAAATAAATATCTAACCAACGACAAGTTTCTTCAAAAATCGGAAGCGATTTTTCTTCGATGTTGGAATCGAATGAAATCATTTTTGAGCCTTCGAAGAAAAGTCCGGTTAAAAATTCCCCGTCGCTCGTCAAATAAATATCCGAAAAATTTTCGGGAGTTTTATAGAACCATTTGTATTTCATTTGACTTTTTCAGTTTTTAATTTTTCTGCGGGATCCGTTAATTCGGGGATTGCGCCGCCTGCGATTGCCCATAAATAAAGGCTTGCCACGGTTCCATACGGTGAATATCTTTTGCGATATTTTTCAAATTTTACTTTGTCGATTTTACGATGTCTGTAAAGCATTCGCATGCCGCGTAAAATGGCTAAGTCGCCGAAGCTTACAATGTTTGAGCGCTGCATACAAAATGTCATAATCATTTCCGCAGTCCAAACGCCGACGCCTTTTAACGAGGATAATTCTTTGACAACTTCTTCGTCGGATTTTTCGTTAATTTTTTCTAAATCAAAAATGCCGTCGTTTACTTTTTTTGCAAAATCTAAAATGTATTCCGCTTTTTTAAAAGTCATTCCAAACGATTGCAATTTTTTTGGCGATAAATCAGAAATATTTTTTGCATTCACCATTTTGAGTGAATCGTTCAAGCGCTTCCAAATTGTCGCTTGCGCTTTCGTTGAAATTTGTTGTGCGATAATCTGATGCACAACTGCCGAAAATAAATCCGAATCCACTTCGCGTTCCACATGCCCGATTTTTTCAATCGCAAAAGCAAGGCGTTTGTCTTTTGCTTTTAAAAATTCAATTTCTTTGTTGCCGTACTGAAAAAACATTTTCAATTTGATTTTATTTCGGGAGTCCACACAAAATTTTGGGGAGAAAGTTTTTCTTCTCCCGAAAAACGATAAGCGGTTAAAAGTCCATTTCCTTTAAACGATGCAACGCTGTAATCTAAGCAACAAATGTTTTCGCGAAATAATTGCGGTTCGCCTTCAAGCCAATAATGGCCGAAAAAATCGGGGCGTTCTTTTTCGCTATAAAAATTGCGTTTTTGAATTTCTGACGAAAGTGGCTGCGGCGGAATTTTAACTCCCGGCTGAAACGCCAAATCGCGCAGCGTTTTATTTTTCGGATCAATCCACCATTTAATACGCGCGAGAGTTCGAAGCACATCTTCGCTATCGTGATAGAAAGCGCCATCTTGTAATTTAACTTCGGGACCTTTGACCGTATCGTCAACGGCGCGGCGAATGGCTGCATTTTCTTTTTCAAAAATGCGGCAAAGATTTTCGCGAGATTTTAATGTTTCCAAATTTTCCCGGCGAAGAATTTGAATGTTTTCTAAATCAAAACAAGCGTGCTGCGCACGGAATTGTGGCGTTTCTAAAAAAAGCGGAAGAGTTAAAAACCAATCGAGAACTTCGGAAAATTCTTTTTGCGCATAACGATACGATTCCATCGTTTTTGTGTGAATGAGAATTTTATTGATGGAATGTTCCCGCAAAAAATCGCCCGCAGAATTTTTCGTCCAAAAACAGAGCGCATTAAATTCATGATTTCCGAGAATCGCTTTCGCAGTTCCCGACTCCACCATTTTGCGAACAATGTTTACCACGCCGCGCGCATCCGGACCGCGATCAATGTAATCGCCCAAAAAGACTGCAGAACTTTCTGGATGACGATAAACGCCATGCATTTTTTCGTAGCCTAATTTGCGCAAAAGAATTTCTAATTCTTCGCGATGTCCGTGAATGTCGCCGATGAAATCGATCAAAGAGTGCCTTCCTTGAAGCGTTTAATCATCGTGCCCGAAATGCTTAAGCGTCCTGTGTATTCGCCGATTTCAGAACGTTCCACCCATTTGGCTTCGGAAAGTTCCGATTGCTGCATCGTAATTTCTGGAGAGCCATCTAATTCAGCGGTAAAGCCAGCGATGAGCGAATTGGAAAACGGCCACGGTTCACTTCCGATATAACGAATATTTTTAATGGAAATTCCCGTTTCTTCTTTGACTTCGCGAGCGGCAGCTTGTTCTAAAGATTCGCCCATTTCAACAAATCCCGAAATCAAATACGGTTTCGGATCTGGATTATCCAAATTGTGCGCCATCAAAAGTTTGTCATTCCATGTAACCGAAGTGATGACGACGGGGCAAATTTTTCCGTAAACGGTGTTGCCGCATTCTTTACATACAAACGCTCTTTCGTCTGCTTTGCGCGTCATCGGTTCACCGCAATGACCGCAGAAACGATTGGATTGTTCCCAACGCGAAATGTGCGAAGCGACTGCGCCGCCAAATGCAATCGGCAAATTTTGCATTTTCCGAAAGATGCGATCTTTTATCAATTCAAAATTTTCATTTCCCGCAGCGAAATTTCCATCGGAAGAAAAATACGCAACTTCATCGATTGAAAATAAATAATGAAATGTTTTAGAAATACCGGGCATAATCGCTTCGGCATCTGCAACTTTGGGAATTTCATAATCGTCTGCATTTTTTTTGAGCAAGACTAAATTCCGTTTTGTGTAAATTACATAATCCGAATTTTTTGCAGACTGCACACGAAATTCAATGTGCATTACCTGCGGAGCAATTTCATACATCATAAACGTTTATCCTTTCGATGTTCTTTGACAAAAGCGAGCGCACGACTTTTGCGGCGCGCATGTTCTTGTAAATCGACAGCGACATCAAATTCATCGACAATTTCGCGGCCTAAAATTTCTTCAAGAACATCTTCGAGAGAAGCAAGACCTGCGATAGAACCGTATTCGTCAACGACAGCGACGATGTGCCCGCGCTGTTTTAAAAATCGGATGAGCAATTTATCCAAGCTTAAACTGTCCGGAATAAATTGAATCGGGCGCATTAAATTTTTGATGGGAACGTCGCGTTTTCCTTCGGCGAAAAGATTATACGCATCGCGGCGCATAATGAGCCCGACCCATTTTTCTTTGTCTTCGGGATCGTAAACAGGAATCCGCGAAAACGGCCAATTCGAATGTTTATCCAATTCTTCGCCAATCGTACTGTTGAGCGGAAGCGTAAACGCTACTTGATGCGGCGTCATCACTTTTCGCACCGGAATTGAATCGAGCGCTAAAATATTTTTGATCACGGCAGCTTGCTGACGATCGATAATTTCGTCTTTGAGTCCTAAATTCACAAGGCTGTTGATGTCTTCTACACTAACTTCAGGTTCTTCGTTTTTACTTTTTGTCCAATGCTTCGTAATTATTAAGCACAATTTGATGAGCCCAGTATAAGTGAGAAAAATCGTAATGTAATACATGGGCACTGCGCAAATCGGCGCAACCGATTTTGCTTGCTTCACGCCGATTGTCTTCGGCGTAATTTCGCCAAAGAGAAGAATGAAAACAGAGAGAACGATTGGCAAAACAATTTGCACGGTCACGCTAAAATGCGCCACCGCAACGGAAGTCGCCAAATACACGCCCAATGTATTCGAAACCGTATTGAAAATTAAAACCGATGCAATGTAGCGATCGATATTATTTTTCACATGAGCGATGTACTTCGCAGTGAACGCGCCTTTTTTAAGAAGAACATCCACGCCAGAAGTGGGAAAACTGTAAAATGCGGCTTCGGTAAACGAGCAAAAAGCCGAACAACCGAGGCAAAAAATTACAGCGAGAAAAAGAAAGAACATAGTGATAAATTAGAAATTAGGATTTCGAAAGCGAAATAATTCCACGTTCTTGTGCGATGTCTAAAACTTTTTTTCCTTGTTTTTCTGCAGAAGAAAATGTGCATTGCACGATTTCGGGAATGGAAATGGAACCGCCGAAAATTTCAGCTTCGATATTGGGAAGCGATAAATATTTTGTGCGAAGAAAAAATTTCCCGAGAAGATAGGTAAGCGGTTCAATGCGCGATGCCACAAGAATCGGAGTTTCGGCGAGATGCGCTTCGACGACAGCGGAACCAGGCCCACAAATGACAGCTGCAGCCGAGCGAAAAAGAGAATTGCGTTCTTCAGCAGAAGCGGGAGAAAGAATGATTGGAAATTTTTGATGTAATTTTTTCACAAAAAAATTTTGCAAATTTTTCCGCGATGCGACAAATTTTACTTGAAAATTTTTAGAAGTTAATTTATATGCAATAAATGCGTATAATTTTAAATTGCGCTTCGCTTGAGAAAGACGACTTCCTGGAAAAAGCAAAATCGTTTTTGCATTTTTTTTGACGGAAATTTTTGGCAAAGCAGAAAAGGGATGCGGAATTTTTTGTACGTGCAATCCGAATTTTTCATACGCTTGAATTTCTATCGGATAAAGCGCCCGCAATTCTACGAGTTTCCGCGCTTCGGGAGAAAGAAATTTTTGAATGCGTTTCGGTTTCCACGCCCAAATTTGCGGCGGTTCAACATAAATGACTTTTTTATTTTGCGCAATCGCTTGTTGCATCAATTTCAAATTGAATCCGGGATAATCAATTGCGACAAGACCTTGGCAATTTTCGTTTTGCAATAATGCGGATAATTTTGCAAAATGTCTGCGCAGAATTTTAAAATGGCGCAACACATCGAAGAATCCATTGACCGGCAAATCATCAAACGGAATGACCGAAAGAAGTCCCGCTGATTGCATACGGATACCGCCGACTCCGATCGCAACAAATCCTTTTCCTAAAATTTCTTGGACAATTTCTTTTCCGAGTATATCACCCGAATCTTCGCCCGCACAAAAAAGCCAAAACGGTTTTTCTGTCATCATTTTACTTTGGCAGAAACCCAAACATTTTCGGCGCCAAATTCTCGTTGCAGCCATTCGAAAAAGTCTGGCGTATAAGCCACTTTGATAACTTGCGCACGCAACGTGTGAATATGTCCGGAAAGAGTTTCAACGTGGAAAACGACTTCGGCAGCGTGCTCGCCTGGGAGCGCTTGCGCCATTTCCATGCGTTCCAAAATCGCGGTCATTCGTTCATCAACAAGTTCCATCGACGAAACGGAAACGTGAATGAAGCTCACCAATTTATTGCGGACTTCATCCATGGAGAACGCACGATCGACAATTATTTGAAGCGAAGACGGATCCAAATTTTGCGGCGTTAATTTTCCGCGGACAATGACGCGGTCATCTTCTCCAAAATGATCGCGGCAACGTTCCCAAGTATCGGGCGGGAAGAAGATGGAAATTTCGCCTTGGAAATCTTGTAATGTTCCCGAGCCCATCGTTTTCGTTTCATCTTTTTTGCTCTGGAAAGAGCGCAGTTTTGTAATGATTCCGCCGACGCAAACAATGGATTTTGGATTTCTGTCCACGATTTCATTGAGTTCACTTTCCGCTAAACTATTCGTCGTAAATCCGCGTAATTCTGGGCGGCATTCGTCAAGAGGATGCGCCGAAAGATAAAGTCCGAGGACGTCGCGTTCTTTATTCAAAAGTTCCATGAGTCCCCACGGCTGCGCTTCTTCGTAAGATTCATCCATCTGCGATTCTGTGGAGTCTCCACCAAACATATCAAAGAGCGATGTTTGTCCCGCATCTTGATCGCGGCGGTGACGGTTTGCCACTTCAATCGCTTTTTCTACACTCGCCATTAACGTGGGGCGATTCGGCGTTGTCGGCGACATTTTATCAAATGCGCCAGCGAGCACTAAGCTTTCAATCGCTTTCCGCGAAAGCGGTGGACGTTTTTCCGGTTGCTTGGATTGATAATCGCTTACGCGTTTGCATACATCGAAAAGCGTTTTATACGGTCCGTGCAATTCACGTTCAGCGACAACATCTTCGATGACGGGGAGGCCGACATTGCGAATGCCCGCGAGTCCATAAACAACTTGTCCTTTTGCATTTGCCGAAAATACGCCGAGCGAAGAATTGATATCCGGCGGGAGCACGGTAATTCCCATGCGTTTGCATTCTTGCACAATCGTCACAATGTCTTCGGTCTTCCCCATTTTGGAAGTCATCGAAGCCGCCATGTATTCGGGGCCATAATGCGTTTTAAGATAAGCGGTTTGATAGGCGACGTAAGCATACGCCGCAGCGTGACTCTTGTTGAACGCGTATCCGCAGAACGGAAGCACCGCATCCCAAACTTTTTGAATCATCGCAGGATCGTAACCTTTATCCGTGCACTTTTTCTTAAATTCCGGTTCGAGCTTCGCCATTTTTTCGGGCATTTTCTTCGCCATGATACGGCGAATATTGTCAGCGCCGCCCAGCGTGTAGCCGCCGAGAATTTGCGCAAGCTGCATCACTTGTTCTTGGTAAACAATCACGCCATAAGTTTCACCGAGAACCGGTTCCAAATCCGGATGATAACAGTCAATTTTTTCTTTGCCTAATTTACGATTGATGAAGTGCGGAATTTGATCAATCGGGCCCGGGCGATAAAGTGCGTTCATAGCGATCAAATCGCTGATACGAGAAGGTTTTAATTCTCGCAAATATTTCTGCATGCCCGGAGATTCAAATTGGAAAACCGCTGTCGTCATTCCGCGACTGAGAAGTTCAAATGTCGCTTTATCATCCGTCGGAATTTTATCCATGTCCACATCGATTTGGTGCGTTTTCTTCACCATATTGACAGTGTCTTGGATGATCGAAAGGTTGATAAGTCCGAGGAAGTCCATTTTCAGAAGGCCGATGTCTTCTGCATAATGTTTGTCGTACATGACGACAGGAGTATCCGCAGGATCTGCGCGATATAACGGTGCCAAATTGTAAATCGGCGTCGGCGTAATCACCACACCGCAAGCGTGCACACCCGTTTGACGCGGCAAATCTTCGAGCTTTAACGCAATGTCCCAAAGTTCTTTGTAGGCTTCGCGACTATTGACGAAAGCGTGAAGCGGTTCGGGATTGTAATCGTCCGAAACCGGTTTTCCTTTTTTGTCTTTGCCGGTCCACGCATCGTTCAAACTAAAATTCAAAACGCGCTGCGGAAAATTGCGGATAATCGCATCGGCTTCGCGGTGATCAATTCCAAGTACGCGAGCAACGTCCTTGATGACCGCTTTGGATTTTAACATGCCGTAAGTGATAATTTGTCCGACGCAATCCGAGCCGTATTTCTGCGTCACATAATCGATGACTCGTCCGCGATCACGGTCCGAAATATCCGTATCGATATCGGGCATCGAGACGCGTTCCGGATTTAAGAAACGTTCAAAAAGGAGACCGAATTTTAACGGGTCAATGTTTGTGATGCCGATGATATAAGTGACGATAGAACCTGCAGCCGATCCACGTCCCGGACCCACAGGAATTCCATGTTCCCGCGACCAGTTAATGAAATCCCAAACGATGAGCAAGTAGCCGGCAACATTCATATTGCGGATACAATTCAATTCTTTGTAAACGCGATCGCTGACTTCAGTTCCGTGATTCGGATATTGAAATTCTTCGTCGGGATAACGGCGTTTTAAACGTTGATTTGTCAAATAAATGAGATACGCATCCGCATCGCCGCCGTGGCGACTCGTCTTCGTTTTCTCCATGATTTTTTCTACCGCAGCTTTGTCTTCGGCGGTAAAAGTTTCTACGGTTTTGCCTTCATTTTTTGCGCAGTAATCTTTCGCTGCATTTGCAAACGCGAGTGGATAACCTTTATTGTATTCGTCTTCCATCACGCGGTAAATTTCTTTGCATTCTTCGGATTCTAAAAATTCTTTCGGAATCGCATAACGCGGCCAGAAGTCATCACCAATTCCCGTTTTGACTTCAAAGAAACAACGCTCCGCAATTTTATTTGAATTTTCAATCGCTTCGGGATGATCGGGAAAAAGCTCCCGCATTTCTGCTTCCGTGCGATAGTAAAATTGATCTGTCGGAAAACGTTTATCGGCGAACTCTTTAAATTTTTCGACGAGAGCAATGCAACGCAACGCTTTGTGCGCCGCTGCATCTTCGCGACGAATATAATGCACATCGCCAACCGCGACCAATTCACGATCAAATTCTTTAGCCAGTGCCGTCGTAAAAAGATTCAGCGTCTTTTGCGCAGCAATTCCGTTATCGCAAAGAGAGAAATATAAATGTTCGCGGTCAAAAATTTTTGTGAGCGATTCCATAAATGCTTTTGCCGGAGCTTCTCTCCCCGCAGAAACATTGATGCCGTAACGGCTAAAGAAATCGCCCGCGATAGCGATAATGCCTTCTTTGTGCGCTTCGATAATTTCGAGAGGAACCGAAGGAATTTCTTCCCAACGTTTCGATTCTTCGTAGCGGTAACTCACAATGCGAAGCAGATTGTAATAACCTTTTTCGTTTTCCACTAATAATGTGAGCCGTTCATAAGTCGAAGGATCTTTGAAATTGGCGCCCGATGTATCCACATAAATGTGGCAACCGTAAATTGTTTTAATCGGCGGGAGACCTTTTTCTTTCCGCTTTTTGTTCAACGCCTTGCCGCGCGTCTGAAATTCCAAAATGCCAAACATCGCGCCGTGATCGGTGAGCGCAATCGCTGGCGCATTATCCGCTTCTGCCGCCGAAAAAATATCGTCTAATCGTGCAGAAGATTTTAAAATGGAAAATTCAGAATGAACTTGGAGATGAACAAAACTCATAAAGAATTCCTCAGGATTCGCGAGCCATTCGAAGTTGAGCTATCGATTCGAGCGGAAGATTAATCGATTTACCGCTCGGTTCTAATGTAATTTTTGCGATAAACGGCACTTTGGAAAAATGCAATTCTTCGACTTTGAAACGAATTTCTGCGGGCAATTTCGGCGCAGCCGTTTTCTGATTTTTATCCGCGACTTTTTGCGAAATTTTCGCTTCCAAAGATCCATTGGTCGAACGCGCATAACGGAGCACTTTGAAAAGATCTGCCATTGCAAACTTCTGATAATCGCCGCCGTATTTCGTCGTGCCAAGTGCCGCAGAAACTGTATTGCCATCGCTCTCGGGTTTGAACGCGGCATCGGGAGTTCCTTCTGCCGTCCAATGCAACCAAAATTCTTTGCTCCAATCCGTATTGCGGAATGGTTCGACTGCGGCATCATTTGTCGGATTTGCCGGTTCCAATCCGTAATGCTTTAAGAGTTCGCGAATTTTCGGCTCAAATTCCGGTTTAATGATAAAGCCGTAGCCTGGAATGGATTCGTCCACCATTTCCATAAACGCGGGAAATTGATTCAACGCTTCGCGCACTTCGGCATTGTTCATTTTCAAAAGGCGCACCGAACTAAACGACGAATCATAATAGCACGCGGCCCATTCCTGCATCGCCCCGAGCACATTTTCCGGTGCGTTAATCCAACCTTCAAAACTTTCGGTAATTTCTCTAGAAAATCCCGTTTTTAATCCGTTCAAATACGAATCGCGCGTAATCGCAAAACGCAAATACGGTTCATCGTTTTTGACTTCGGCTAAGCACGCCGACATAAAGAGAACGCGCGGAGCGCTCTTCACCGAAATAATCATTTCAAAATTCGGTAACGTCGAAATTTGTGCGCCGAGCATCGGAGAAGCCGAAGCCGAAAGCCAATCCTTCGCCCATTCGCTTAAACGTACCGCGACAATTTTTCCTGCGTTGACGGAAAATTCAACCATTCCCAAAAGCCAAAGTTCTGCAAGAGGCTTCGGTAATGTGGACCAGAAAATGTCCGCGGTTTCTTGCGGGAGTCTAAACGATGGATCTAAAGTCCACAAAATCCGCTGCGCATTCACCACCGAGAAATCGCGCTTGATGGAGAAAAGAACATGTTTGAAAAATTCTTCGTTTCCATGAAAACGGCGCTGAATCCACCATTCGAGAATTTCTGTTTTTAAACGGAATCCGTTGTGTTTTAAAAATTCAAATGTCGCCTCGGTAACGAGCAAATCCATGCCGCGTTGCTCAATCCAATTATGCGTCGACAAAAATTCGAGAATCAAATTGCATTCTTCGCGAATCGCATCGGGCGAAACTTGTTTGGCATAAGTGAAAGCTTCTTCGCAAAATTGAAAGGAGCGCCGATGAATATTTCCTGCGCCATTCATTTTTAATTTGCCGAGACGCGCAAAAGCGAGCATTTGGCAAAGATGCCAAACCAACATATCTTCGTAACCGACGAAGCGCATTTTTTCGTCTGCGGAATTTTCAGGCGTCAAAAGAATCGTCTTCAAAAAATCGTCGAAGCCGAGATACACATAAGAACCTTTCTCAGTTCGATTGCGGAAAATGTAAAGATTCTTTGCGGCATCGAGCAAGAAAAGTTCTACTTCATCGCGTTTGTTCACCGGCGCTGCTAAGCGAAGCTCATTCAATTCGAGTCCGCGACTTTCGCTGTGATAAATCAAAAAAATGCAAAGCCGTTTCCACGGTTCTAGCGACGTGTAAAATTTTTCAAATCGTTCGATATCTGTAAAGAATGAATTCGTTTCCGAAAGAATTTTTGCATTATTCAAAAGCCCCTGCGCGCCAAAGGCTTTCGTATGCAATTCCTTCAACTGAGGTTTCGAGAGTTCATTCAAAAAATCTTTTACAGCCAACATAAAATCTCCACAAGAGACGCCAAAGATAGAAAATTTACCGCTTACAAACCGAGAAGTTTGCGCAACTCTTCCACGCTGTGAGCCACCTCATGTTTAAAGCCCCACAAGCGTGTAAAGCTTTTGCCGTAAGGTTCGCGGACAAGTCGATTATCCAAGAAGAGAGCCGTTCCCGAGTCCGATTCACTGCGAATTAAACGCCCGAGACCTTGACGCAATTCCAAAAGTGCTTCAGGAATGTACAAGCTCTTAAACGCATTTTCGTTTTTCTCTTTTAATTTATCAGCGAGTCCTGCGATGAGCGGATTCGACGGATTGGGGAATGGAAGTTTTGGAATCACCAAAAGTTCGAGCGCACTTTCGGGCAAGTCAATTCCTTCCCAGAAAACTTGACAACCGAGCAAACACGCTTCGCGTTTTTTGCGGAACATTTCGACGAGGCTATCCATGCCGCCATCGATTTGCTGACACAAAAGCAACTTGTTCATCTTAGCAAAAAGTGGCGCAAGCGCTTGATGCGATTTCGTCATGCTGAGAATACTCGTAAACAAAACGAGCGCATTTTTCTTGTTCCCCGGAAGAATTTCCGAAAGCACATTTTCTACGGCAGCTTGGAAATTCGGATCATTCGGCTTCGGTAAAAAGTCTGCGATGATAATGCGACGCTTTGCGTTCACATCAAATGCCGACGGATAATTGCGCACAAACGGATGTTTGAATTTGCTCAACTTGGGCGAAAGCATTCCCATGCGTTCTTCAAAATAGTCAAATGAATTTTGCAGAGAAAGAGTTGCCGAAGTAAATGTGGCGCTTTTAATCCACGGATAAAATTTTTCTGTCCAATTATTTCCCGGATAAAGCGGAATGGCGCGGAGAATCGCCGTATGCGGATTTCCCGGTTCTTCCATATAAAATACCCAATCCTCTTTTCCGGCGGCGGTGATAAATGCAAAGTCTTCGTTAAAGCGGCTGATTTCCATCGCTGCGCCTTCGAGATTGCGCGCCATTAGTGCAAACGCAGAATTATTCCGCAGTTGCGAACAAATATCTTCGGCAATCGCTTTGACCGCATTACACGATTCAATAACCGTTTTCGGATCCGTATCATATTCCGCAAGAATTCCTTTGGTATAGCGGAATCCGTCGGCTTTATTTTTGAAAACTTTTTTGCCGAGTTTTAAGAAGAATCGATGCAACGATTTTTCACATTCCATTGTCGCTTCACGCAATTTTGCGCAAGCATCTAAAAGAGAACTTTCCGCATTAGCTTTCGTCAGTTGCGCTTCCATTTCGGCGACAAGACCTTTTTCTTGCGCTTTCGGGTGCACGAGAATTTTCGTAATGTTTCGCAAACGGAAAAAGCGAACCATTTTTCCAAAGCTCGCGTGACTCATCGCCGGGAGACGATGCGCTTCATCAAACACGATATGTTCGTATGTCGGCAGCAGCGCAAAATCGAGTGCTAAATCCGAAAGGAAAAGCGAATGATTGATGAAAAGTAAATTGGCTTTTGCCGCTTGGCGTCTTGCGTTTAAGCCGAAACATTTTTCGTAAAAGCGACATTTTTCGCCGAGACAAGTCGAAGCGTCGCTTGCAAATTTATTCCACAGCAAACGATTGCGAGAAAGATTAAAGCCCGTATTTTCGCTGCCCTCGCCCGTTTTCGTCTGTTCCACCCACGGGATGAGAGTCATAAAAGTTTCGCGTTCATCCGGAGCGAGCAAAACATCCGGCGATTTTAAGTGCTCTTCAAATTTTCTCAAGCAAATGTAATTGCCGCGGCCTTTGAGAACGAGCGGAGAAACTTTTCCTCCGAAAAGCGAAGCAATCATCGGAAAGTCGTGTTTAGAAAGTTGCTCTTCCAAAGTTCGCGTTGCCGTACTGACGACGACGCGTTCGCCCGCAGCCGCTTTTAGCGCAGCCGGAATTAAATAAGCGAGAGTTTTTCCCATTCCCGTTCCGGCTTCCAAAAGCGAGATGCCGCCTTTATACATATTGCGTTCCACGACTTCTGCAAAATCTAATTGCGAATCGCGGGCAGAAAAATTCGGAATCACCGCAGACAATTTTCCGCCTTGTCCAAAAAATTCACGCACACGTGGCAAGCGTTCTTTTGCCGAAGAAATTTTCGGCGGCGTTACCGATTCCGGTTCTTGCGTCAAAAGTTCTTCGTGAGAAGGTGTGCAATCTTCGAAAATTTTTTCCCAAACAGTTCCGCAAGCAAATCGGGCTAAATGATGTTTTGCAAATGCATCCAATTTTTCAATTTCTGCAAGCGCCATCCAAAAAAGTTTTCCGCAAGCATCTGCATCGGGAAGCGCGCGGTGCGCGCGTTCGCGCTTGATATTCAAATACGAAACCAAAGTTTCCAATTTGTGATTGGGCACAGAACGGTAAGCGATTCGCGAAAGCGCAAGAGTATCGAGCACCGGATTTTCTTCAATCGAAATGCCGACTTTTGCAAAAGTACTGCGCAAAAATTTGGAGTCAAATTGTGCGTTGTGTGCGACCAAAGGATAATCGCCGATGAATTGTCGAATTTGACCCGCGACTGTTGCAAAGTCCGGAGCGTCTGCTAAATCGGCGTCCGAAATTCCCGTAAGCGATGCGATGAACGGGCGCAAATTTTGTTTTGGCTTAATCAAAAAATCTTTGCTTTCTTTGGGTTCGCCATTTTCAAAGCGTTCCAAGGCGACTTCGATGATTTCGTCATGTTCAAAATCAAGACCCGTCGTTTCTAAATCAAAAGCTACATAGACATTCGGTTTCATTTTTATCCTTTATTTTTCCGGAAGCTTTGGCATCCGCGAAAGTACATTTTCATCGAGAATATTTGCGCCGCGTTCAAGAACAAGTGTATCGGCCATCATGCGCCACGGCATGCCATATTCCAAATCAAAAATTTTCCCCGCAAAGGGAACATCCAACGAATCTTTTGTCCGGAAATAATCCATCAAATATTTTCCTTCGGTGAGATCGTCGATTTTAAAATCGCCATCGGAAGAGCAACGCACCACATTAAATTTTTCTTCGCCCGCTTTCCGAATTCGCACACGCGTATCGGATTTTCCGCCTGGAATTTTTCCCGAAAGAGTCGCAAGTTGTAATTTCGGAACCGTTTCAAATTTCACCCACTGCCGCGTTTTCATCGTGATAATCGTATCGCGAATTCCGGTGACGCTATCCGGCGATGACAAAGTGGAATCCGCATAACGTTCCAAAAGTTCCACTTTCGCATCCGTTAAAAACTTTTCTTCGCCAAGGACAAAGAAACGCACCGGATCTTTGCGCAAAATTTTCACCGGCAAAGTATCTTGGTTTTGCACGAGCAATAAAACCGTTCCCAAATAATTCAAAAGCGAATCGGAAACCGGAGTATTGTAAGCGACGAGAATCGAATCTTCGGGGAAAACATTTTTTGCGCCCGAAGACGGTTCCGTTGCCGAACGACTCGGCGGAAGCGTATCGCCTTTACGCTCTGTCCATTCGATACTAAGAGTCGCCAAGCGATGATCCAATTTGCGTCCGAGAGAATCGCGGCCGTATTTGCATTCAAATGTGTAAGATGAATCGCGATTGTAAAGAGAATCAAAATAAAATTGCATATCGTTTCCGCGCGGCATCCGGAAAATTGCCGTCGGATAAATTCGCGAAGAATCTGGAGTAATCAAAGCGCAATTTTTGAAATCAAGAAATGCGCTGTCGATGAAAATATTTTTTGAAAATTTTGCGGTGAGCAAAGCGCGTCCCGCTTGAGAAATCGATTCCAACGAAATCGGCGTCGTATCTTGATCCGCTAAAGGAAGCCAAAGCGTATCCGAAAATTCCGGCGTTAAATTTAAATCGTAACCGTTAACGCCTGCGATTTCTACGGAAGGTTCAATTTTTTGGTTGCCGTTTTGATCCAAGAAAGCGACGACGCGGTAACGCCCCGCTTTCAATCCGCCCAAATGAAATCTGCCAAGGCTATCTGTCTGCGTCGAAAATAACGGCTGTTCTTTCACTAATTTCGGAATTGAATCCGCTTCAAGAGTTTGCGTTGAATCGCGATATTTATTCAAGTAATGATGCGAAGAACGTTCCTTAGCACCGATAAGGAAAAGGCCGACCGTCGGATATTGCTTATTACGAATCATCGTCGAAGTAATCATCGTCCGCCCCGAAACCGAAAGCGAATCGATAATCGGTCCCGTAGAAAATGTCAAACGAAACGGATCGGCAACGGCGTTTCCGCGCAAATCTTTTAGCCCGCTTGCAATCGTCACCGTATAAGTCGTATTCGAATCTAACTGCGCCCGCGACGTAATATAAAGTTCATCGCCATCGACTTCAAATCGCAATTTCTTTTCGAGCGGTGGAGAAATCGTCACAGCGCTTCGCGGAATCGTCGGTGAAATCCATTCGTCAAATTGCAAATGAATATTCAATTCCGAAGAAATATTCACAGAACCCGGCGACGGATAAACTCCCGCAACACGCGGCGGATATTTGTCTTCGGGACCTCCGCCAGGAGCGACAGAAGTTGCGCAATTCAAAACGAAAAGCGCAAACGAAAACAAAATGACGAAGCGAAATTTCATCGCCGATTATTCTCCGATCATGTGAATGATTTTACCAATTCGCGTCCACCGAATTTTGAACGGAATTTTAAACCACGAAATCGGATTGCTGAACGAAAATCCTGCATCGGAATTTTCAAAAGAAAAGTAAACAACGAAAGCTTTTGCTTTGATATTTCGCGCCGAAACAAATCCCCAATAACGACTATCCGCTGAATTATCGCGGTTATCGCCCATCATAAAATAGACCGGATATTTCACCACATAATTTTTCACCGGCGTTCCATCGACAAGTAAATTTGCCGAAAGCGAAAGCGAAGAATCGAGCGAAACATTATACGCTAAATCGCCGAGTTGAGCGCCTTCAAAATAATCGTAACTCACCGGGCGCATAAAACCGTTATAACGTCCATTCGGATCAAACCGTGGCAAAAATCCGCTTTGCGCTAAACGTTTAAACATCAAAAATTTTGCAGGCCCCGTAATCGTATCGCCTTGCTGCAAACCTTGTCCGATAATTTGACCTTGCGAAAGAACTGCATTTAACAAAAGTCCGCGATCGTTTTCCACAGGCACGCGGAAATTTTCGAACAAGTAATCATCTACTTCAACGGAATCGCGATAGAGCGAAAGCGAAAGTTCAATTTTTTCTTCCGGATTTTCTTGCGCCATCAGCGACTTCATCCACCAAAGTTTCGGAAGCGAAAGATTTTGCAAATCGATTGTATCGCCGACAGCGGGAATGCGCGTTGCGCTCAATTCATCGCGAGCAACTCCCGTCCGCGAATAAGCCGTATATTTTCCTTTGCCTGGAAGTTTCTTTTGTTCCACGCCATTTTGAAAAAGTACGCCGTGATGCACTGCGATGGTATCGCCCGAAACAGCGATGCAGCGTTTAATGAAATCTTTTGGACCGTCTGCGTAATGCACCAAATGCGGATTTCCCGGAATCGGTTTTGAATCCCAATAGAAATTTCCGAACATAAGTCCATCGGCTAAATGCGTGTAACGCTTCGCATCGTAATCGGGATAAGCAGGTTCTCCCGGATAACGGAAGATAACGATGTCGCCCGCTTTCGGATCGGTAAATCCTGGGAACTTTGAATGCGTAAACGGAATCGGCGAACCATAAGTAAATTTCAGTCCCAAAATGAAGTCGCCCGTTAAAAGCGTATCTTCCATCGAACCGCTCGGAATTTGGAACGCTTGAATCACATATTGAATCACCACCAACGCGCACGCGATGGGAATGATAAGTTCTCGCAAAAGCATTTTGATGCCGCGAGAAACGGAAAATTTTTTAGAATCCATAGATTTTTACAAGATAGAAATTTTTGCATTTTCCCTTTTTAAAAAGTCTTTTCTTTAACCCCGTTATTTTCTATTTTTCGGAGCATGATACAATTTTACGAAACCTATCGCGGACTCATCATCCTCGTCGCCATTTCCATTCTCGCCCTCATCATTTCCCGTCATCTGCTTTATCCATTCTTCAAAAAAATTGCTGAAAAAAGTTCGAATAAATTCGATGATTTGTTAATTCAGCGTCGCACGATTGAACGCGCAGTTCACATTGTGCCCGCGATAATTCTCTACGTCGGGATGCCTCATGTTTTAGCTTCGACGACCGTTCTTTTTCACACACTTTACACGCTGAATAATCTCTATTTTATCTTCATCGGATTTCTCATTTTCGATTCATTCTTACACGCTTGCGCCGACCACATTCTTTTAAATTCCAATAAGCAAGGGCTTCCGATTCAAGGCGTTCGCCAAGCGATTCTCCTCGTCGGATTTCTCGCCTGCGCCATTCTCGTGATTTCGCAAATTACTGGGAAAAGTCCCGTCATTCTTCTTTCAGGCTTAGGCGCTCTCGCTGCAGTGTTTATGTTAATTTTCCGCGATCCGATTTTAGGATTTACTGCGGGCATTCAAATTGCGATGTTCGATCTCGTCCGCACCGGCGATTGGATTGAAGTTTCCAAAGAAGGAATTGATGGAACCGTCGATGCGGTTTCGCTTACAAGTATTCGCATTTCGAATTGGGACAATACGACAAGCGTTCTCCCGACATACAGTCTCGTTTCGACGACTTTCAAAAACTGGCGTCAAATGCAAGACACGAGCCGTCGCCGCGTGCAACGTTCCATTTTAATCGATGCCAATTCTCTGCACACACTTTCTGCGGATAAAATGCAAACTCTCGAAAAAAATCCGCTGTATGCGCCTGCGCTTCAAAAACTTTCCTCGCGTTTATCTGCCGGCGAATTGCCTTTAAATTTAACCGCCTTCCGTCTTTGCATTGACGCATTCCTGCGCAGCATTCCCGAAATCGATCCGAAATATACGCTGATTGTCCGCGAAAAAGAATCGAACGGCAAAGGCATTCCGCTCGAAATTTACATCTTCACTTCCATTTCGCAATGGGCAGCATACGAAGATTTTTCATCGACTTTGGTGGATCGCTTAATCGCAAAGCTCCCCGAATTTGATTTGAAACTTTATCAATTAAGCCAAGCGGAATAATCCGAATCGGCGAAAAAGACAAAATAAAAAGCAGCGTTCATGCGCTGCTATTTTTTTATAAAAAAGGCATCGCATCGGTCTCTATACGCTCGAAGCTACTCTTTTAGAAAGATAGCCCACCTTCCTTTTCAGTTTTTCAGGGTCAAAGACCGAGCATAAACATCGAAGAAAGAGATCGGAGCTGAATGAATCTTGTTAGATCGGGCATAACTACCGAAGGATGCCTTTAATAATATACTTTGGAAAATCAATTCGCGCAACTTTTTCTTGTCGAATTATTTTCCTGAGTTCGTCATTTCTTTGTCATTTGACGAAATCTTCGCCAATTCATCTTCCAACATGGAGCATAAAACGCCAGCGACTTTTTGACTTTCCAAGTATAATTCCTTGTAACGCGCATGACGACGGCGCATATCAAAAAGTTCCGAAGTGATGTCCATCGCCATCAGCAATAACTGCTTACGAGCGTCCATTCGCGCATCCGAATTGACATAAAGCTGGACTTTCTTCGTCACATATTCGACGATTGCAGAAAGTTCCGCATCGGTTAAATCCGTTTGAATTTGAAACCGATCATTGCCGATTTCAACGCGAGTGGTATGTAAAGATGAATCAGCGTCCATATTTACCTCAATCTTTCATTCCGACGCCAAATGAATCGGTGGCTGCAAACCACCTTAGCCGAAAAAATCGGGCTGAGCAGACTCCCCTGCCGGTTTCTGCGAATCATCGGCGGCTGGCTGTTCTTGCGATTCTTCACCCGGCGACTGCACCGGAATTTCGGTTCCGAGTTCGTTTTCAATCGTCGAAAGCAAAGTCTGGAATTTTTCTTGCGCACTCTGAATTTCTTCGCCTTGTTCGCTCACAACGCGGTCCATATCTTCGAGCTTTGCATCCTTTTCGGCAACGGAAGCCTTTATCGATTCCAATTCCGATTCGCGTTCTGCAAGAGTCGCCTTCAGCGCATCCAATTCGGAATTCTTCGAAGCAAGTTCCGCTTTGACATTTTCAAGTTCCGCAGACTTGTTCGCAATTTCCGCTTGAGCTGCTTCAATTTGCTTTGACTTTTCTGCGACTTCCGACTGAAGAACTTCTTCGTTTGCCGCCTTGGCTGCGATTGTTTTTTCAGCAGCGAGCTTTTCGCTTTTTAACGTGCGAAGAGCTTCGAGCATCGACTGAATTTTCTGAGAGAGAGCGTCCAAATTTTCAAGATTCATTTTCAAAAACTCCTTTTTCACAAATATAGTTTTTCATCGTCAATTTTCGTTTGACGCAGATCAATTACCGCTGAAATTCTTCGCTTAAAATTTCTTGCAACGCTTCTAAAAAGACTTTGGCTTGTCGGCTAAAAACCGGATTCTTTTTCCACACAAAAACAAGTCCACTTTCGCATTTCGGAGAAAGCGGTTTAAAACATAAATGAGAATTTTCTCCGGTATAAGTCAATTTGTCCAAAGTCAATGCGCAGCCGAGACCTTCATCAACCATTAGCGCTGCGTTAAAAATCAAATTATACGAAGCGATGATATTCAGCGAATCCAAACTTTTTCCAAGCCAACCCGAAAACCAGTTAGTGCGTTCTAACTGCGCCGAAGTAATGAGCGGCAAATGCAAAATATCTTTGGCGCACACGCGCGATTTTTGAGCAAGCGGATGATCTTTTCGCATTAAAATTCCCCAAATATCGCGGTCGGGCAAATTCAAAAAATCATATTTAGCGCGATCGATCGGATCGATTAAAAGTCCAAAATCTAAAAGTCCGCGATCCAATTTTTCCATCACATCTTGAGCGTTTCCGCTGAACAAATGAAAACGAATTTTCGGATAGCGAATTTGCACATCGCAAATCGCACGAATGATCAAACGCATTCCATCCGTTTCGCCCGCGCCAATGTAAATGTCGCCTGCGATTTCTTCGTCCGCAGCCGATTTCAATTCACTTTCTGTTTTATCCACTAATTCGAGAATTTCTTCAGCGCGTTTTCGAAAACGCAAACCTTCTTCGGTCAAAAGGGTGCGCTTGCCTTTGCGGTAAAAAAGTTTCACGCCAAGTTCTTCTTCTAATTCTTGCATTTGCCGAGAAAGAGTTGGCTGCGTGACAAATAAAACATTGTCGCCGGCTTTAGAAAAACTCTCTTCTTGCGCAATCGCCAAAAAATATTTCAAAGTCCGAATTTCCACGAAGAAAAAATAACAATTCGAAAACTTGCGCCGTAGACTGCGTTCTCTTTATTTCACCTTTCTAATTTTTTACATTTCCATTACACCTTGGAGATAATATAAAACTCTATTTTATTCGTTCCCTCGCTGCGATTGCTTTTGCAACCGCAGCACTTACTTTTAACGCTTGCGACGATTCGAGCAGTGCTTCGGACGACGCAGAAATCAGCAGCTCAAGCGAAGTCATCGAAGACGAAAGTTCGAGCAGTGAAAAGTCCGACCTTTCGAGCGACTCAAAAGAAAAAAGTTCTAGCTAGAAAGAAGTAAAAAGCTCTTCCAGCAACGAAAAATCAAGTTCTAGCGAAGCATCTAGTTCCAGTTCTAAAAAATTAAATTGCGGAAGTTTCGCTGGACTTTGCGTGGAAAGTGAAAAAGACCTTCCTGAATGCACAGAAAAAAATCTTTTAGATTCGGCTCATGTGATTGGAAAAGATTCTTATAATTTCCGTTGCGATAGAAATACAGCCGGCGAATATAAATGGCTCGTCTATATGCATGTGCATGCAGGCGGAGAAGCGCCTGATGTCGGAGCATCGTCTAGCTCAGCGGCGCAAAGTTCTAGCTCTGTTTCAGAAGCTTGCGCAAAAGTCGAAGGAAATTGCCTTGATAAATTATCTGAACTTGGCGAATGCTCTGAAGAAAATTTAGACTACAAGGTTTATGTTGTAGAAGACGGAAACACTCATACCTGTTCAAAGAAATCTTCGGGCGAATATGCTTGGTTTACAACTTGGAATGTTCATGGATCAGGCACCACTCCCGAAGTGGGAAAAAATTAAAAATGTAAAGTAAGCCTTTGGCGAAAAAAGGAGCTTAGATTTTTCTAAGCTCTTTTTTTAATGACGATTTTTCTCATTTCACTTTTCTTCGACGAGTTGAATTTTACTTAGATTAGAAATAAACCTAGGCGTTGATTTGAGTGTCTAAAATCAATACGCAGTTGAATCAAAATCAGCAAGCCTTTGAAGACTATTCTAAAATGAGATGAAAATTTATTCGTTTGCGTGTTGCATAATTTAATGCGATTTCTGCTATAAGTTTTTGTCCGCAAGACCTGTTTTAATTGAGATGATTTTCGAAGCTGTTTTAATGATTGATTTTACAGAAAGAAATTTACATGTGCCACTAATCCGCATTTTTTATGGGAAAATTTTAAGAAAACACTTGACAAGAAAAGAAATTTATTTTAATTTTGTTAGAAATTAGCGAACATCTAACTTTTATTGAGGTAACCATGAGTACTTTTGGAGATTTTGTGAGAGAGAAAAGACTTGCAAAGCACATACATCTTAGAGCACTTGCAAAAGAGATTGACATTGTTCCTGCGTATATGAGCGATATTGAAAAAAATCATCGTTACCCACCAGCAAAAGAAAAAATCTTTAAGATTGCCGAAGTTCTGCAGCTTACTGAAGATGAACGCAACGAATTATTTGACCTTGCTGGCGAAGCTAAAGAAGGTATGATTGCTCCAGATATTTCGGATTATGTAAAAAATCAAAATACAGCTCGTCTTGCATTGCGCAAGGCAAGAGATTTGAATCTTGGCGATAGGGAATGGGTGAAAGTGATTGAAATGTTGGAAAAGGAAAAGAACAGTAAACGATGAAAATTGACGAGTACACTGACGAACGTTTAGATTTATTTGGCGATGAACTAAATCGCCGATTTGATGCATCACGCTTAGAAAATGCGAAAACATTAGATGTTTACGACGTTGTTGATTTTGTCGGGTGTACTCCTGACTGGAAATATTTATCTCCCGATCAATCTGTTTTTGGAATGACCGTTTTTGAAACAACAAATTTTTACGAGTGGGAAAAGCCTATTTTTACGCAAGGTGATTTACCAAGAGAAATCGTGGTAAAAAAAGGAACCATTCTTATTGATAGAACATTAAATGAAGGCTGTAAACAAAAACAACAGATGGAAAATTTTACAGTCATTCATGAATGCTTTCATTGGTTACTTCATAAGAGATATTTTGAAAATATTGTTGAAGATGGTATTCTATGTTGTTCACAATCAAGTATTTTCAAGGAAAGTGCTGTATTAAACGAAACAATTAAAATTCTAGAGCATCAAGCGAATCGCTGTGCTGCAAGTTTCTTGATGCCAAAACAGGCTGTAACGGCGGCATTTATGGAAGCAGCGAGAATGCCGCAGAAACCGCTCCCTTTGCGCTACATGACTAAATATGTTGCTGAAACAGCGAATCTCTTTAATGTCAACTTTAACCCGATGAAATACAGATTGCAAGATCTGGGTTTCATTCAAAAGTAGAGGAAAAATATGGAATGGATTGAAGATTTAACCCCGATGTTTATGGATGTCGCCAAAGATGAAAAAGGGCTAGTAGGAATAGATTATGGCTATCAGTATGAACCAGAGTATGAGAATCATTTAATTCGAATTAAATTTGATCGTAACGAACAGCGCGTACTTGATTCGTTGTTAATTGAATTGATGACTCAGTTCCACATGTATATTGGTAATGATGAAATGAGCACGATGGAAAAGGGTAATATAAAAAAAGCGATAGAAATATCTAGGAAATTCGCAGATGAAGCTACAGAATCTAAAGAGGTTTATGAAAAATTTATCCATCAGCTTGAAAATGCCGTTATGTATGATAGTGAAGTATTCTTTTGAATAATTCATAATGACAAAAAATAATGCAGAATTTTATTTCAAATGTTAGAAATTAGCGAATATCAAACAAGGAGAAGTAATGAAGATAAATCTGTATGCAATTATTGCATCATTAGAGAAAACTTTAAAAAATAAGGGAGTTCCCTTTAAAGAAGGATTTCCTTTGGTTCCCTCACAAATGCTGGTAGATGAAATTCCCGAAGACATCCTTCCGCATCCAAATCACTTAAAAGCGAAAAATCCTAGCAAGACTTTAATTTGCAATTTTTCACAAGATGATCTTCTTTATTTATCGCTCAAGGAACTTGATAAGCGCATTGCTATCTGGAAAAACTTTATGGGAATCTGCGGATTTGACTTTAGCGCAAGAATAGGTGATGAAGAGGTCAGCCAAGATTTATACCTCTACATCAACAAGCTCTTGGATTCTTATGTTGCTCTAAATGGCATAAAAATTCTTCCAAATTTTAGAATTGCAGGCTCAATATCATCATTGAATGTATTGCGGATATATCCTTCAAAATCATCCTTTGCCGTTGGCACTTGGTTGTGGAGGAAATGAAGAATTAAATATCACTCTACTTCGATATAAGCTGTTTTTTGCAAGGCCAAAGCATTTAATGATTTACGGAGAGTTAAAAGATACATATCGTGAAATTTTAGACGAATTTGGAGTTCAATACACGGTATTTGAAGATTATAGTAAGCGTAGCCGTAAAGGCGAATTTAAGTAAGGAGAATCTATGGACGCAAAACGAAAATATACGCGACTAGTTGAAAAGGTTAAACATGATCTAGAGAGCGATGAAGCCTTTTTTAAGAAAATTAAAGAAAGAAATCGTAATCAAGAAAAATACAAGGAGCTTTGGGAAAAAGTAAACATAGATGAAGTTGTTAAAAAATTTGCTCCGGGCTCCGAACCCATTATCAATGAAAACGGGAAAATCATATTCAAAACTCCCAACAGCAATATTCAGGTTGTTGCAGAAGCGACTATTGGTAGTGTTAGAATTCAAGATTTAACCATGGAAGAAGGTCGAGAGTATTTGGATTTAAATGGAAACCGAATGAATAATATTACCGAAAATGGAAAAACTCGAGGTTTACCAAAAAAAGAGTATGAGTTGAAAACTCATTTTCGAATAAAGAAACTAAACGAGATGTGATACGTATGAAAGGAAGACAATATCAATATCAAAGTTTTTTACTTCAATGTCCTTATTGGAACATTGAACTTGAAAAGTACCGAAGAAAATTGCCTAAAGATATTCAGTTATTTGTTTATGAGAGGAATCTTTTTGATTTCCCAAATTATCAAAGAATGATTCCTTTAACCTATCTAGATTATAACATTGATACTCAAAGCGATTTAAATAAACTTGTTTATTCTATGCGTGATGTTCAAGCTCTTTATATTGTCGATAATCGAGAGAAAAGCGACAGCATCTTTGTAAAGAAGCATTCCGAGGCAACGAAACAAGCCTTCATTTGGCAAATTGAAAATTTGGGAATTTCTTGCTATTTGGCTAGTATTAATTAGACCATTTCGTCAACTGTTTCGAATCAGTGCGGTCAGTTTTTCTTTTGCAATATTGCTGCTTGAGTAATTTTCATCACCGTTTTGACATTGAGCAAAAAGATTTCGTTCTCGCCATTTTGCGTATGTCGCATGATGCTGTCTTATTGTTAATGAAGTTTTTGTTCTATGCCTAAAAAGCATAGAACTCCATAAAAATAAAGTATTTGCTATTCAAACTTTCCTCTGCTATATTTTGAACAAACAAAAACAAGTGAGGAAAAAATGAAAACTGAAAAAATTTTGAAAGGCGCAATTTGTGCAATCGGAGCCGTTGCGATTTCTTCTTTCTTAGCATATCATGAATCGAAAACTCAAAATGCGGAGCAAAAAATGTCTAAAAATTCTGTCGCAGATTCGGAGAAAATAACAGCAGGCGTTGTCGAAGAAAAATTAAATCTTGTTAAAGAATGGGACAAAGTTTTTCCACAAAGCGATAAAGTCTTTCATTCAAAAATTACATTCCACAACCGCTACGGAATTACTCTTGCCGCAGACCTTTACATTCCCAAAAATGAATCGTTAAAAGTCAACGGAAAATTCCCCGCTGTTTCTGTGAGCGGGCCTTTTGGCGCAGTAAAAGAACAGAGCTCGGGACTTTACGCACAAACTCTTGCCGAGCGCGGATTTTTAACGATTGCCTTTGACCCCAGTTTTACCGGTGAAAGTTCTGGAACGCCTCGAAATGTTGCTTCGCCCGATATTAACACCGAAGATTTTAGCGCATCGGTTGATTACCTTTCGACCCGCGAAGATGTCGATGAAAATCGCATTGGCATTTTAGGAATTTGCGGTTGGGGTGGCATTGGCATTAACGCTGCCGCCATGGATACGCGCATCAAAGCAACTGTCGCATCGACGATGTACGACATGACGCGAGTTTCTGCAAATGGTTATAACGATGCAAACGATAATTTTGAAGCGCGCCACAAAATGCTTGTCGCCTTAAATCATCAACGCACGAAAGATTACAAGCAAGGTTATTACGACCGCGCCGGCGCAAATTTACTTCCCGAAGAACTCACCGTTCAAACGCCGCAATTCATTAAAGATTACACCATGTATTACGAAACGAAAAGAGGATTTCTTCCGCGTTCAAATAATTCTGTCGGCGGTTGGAACAAAACTTCGACGCTTTCGTTCATCAATTTGCCATTCTTAAAACGCAGCAACGAAATTCAAAGCGCCGTTTTAATCGTGCACGGCGAAAAAGCGCACAGCCGTTATTTCAGCGAAACCGCTTTTCAAAATATGACAGAAAATGGGAAAGGAAAATTTACCGCGAATAAAGAATTGTTAATTATTCCCGGCGCAAGTCACACCGATTTATACGATAATTTAGAGAAAATTCCTTTTGATAAAATTGAAAATTTTTATCGTGAATATTTAAAGTAGAGGTTTTTATGAAACGCGTTTTAGTGATTTCTTCAAGTCTTCGCAAAGGAAGCAATTCCGAAATTCTCGCCAAAGAATTTGCAAGCAGCGCAAAACTTGCCGGGAACGATGTAGAATTGATTTCCCTTGCAAATAAACAAATCGCATTTTGCAAAGGCTGCCTCGCTTGTCAAAAGAAAGGCAAATGCGTCATCGATGACGATGCGAATGCGATTACCGAAAAAATGAAAAATGCCGAAGTCATTGCATTTGCCACGCCGATTTATTATTACGAAATGAGCGGACAATTAAAGACAATGCTTGACCGCGCCAATTCACTTTATGCAAGCGATTACCATTTCAAAGAAATTTATTTGCTCGCCTCTGCCGCCGAAGACTCTCCTTCGACTTATAAAAATGCGCAAAACGGAATTAAAGGTTGGATAGCATGTTTTGAAGGCGTCAAATTCAAAGGGACAATTTTTGCCGGCGGCATGAACTCTCCCAAAGATGTCAATTCTCATAACGACATTTTGCAAAAAGCAAGAGACGCAGGGCAGAAAGTGTAAAAAAATCGCCTCAAAAAATATTACAAGAGTGCACTCACAGTGTGCTCTTTTTTTCATTAAAATCAACAACAATAATTTCAAAATCAAAATGTCTTCAACGATTCGGTAAATTCAAATCATCCCACAATTCTTTTGGAGTGTTGTAGATTTTTGCCTTAGAATTTTTAAGCAAATTGTCGCTTTCAGCAAGCGCTTGTTTTAATTCATCGGAAGATGTTGGGAATACTATATCTAAAGAACTATCTAATTAAAAGCTTAGCCCATTCAGGAATGTCATCGGTATATTTCTTAGCGATTACACCATCGGAATATCGAAACAGAAGTCTGGGCATTTCGTTTTCAACAGAATTATCGTAAATGTAAAGCCTGTCGACTAAAGAAATTGCCGCAGCGATATTAACGATAGACTTTTCATAGCGACTTATAATTGTTGAAATTGGGACTTCATGGCCGCCATTGGAATATCTTTTGGCAATTCTTAAAATATTTATTTCCGGTGAATTTGTACAAATAAAGAAAATGTTGTTTTTCCAGAACCGTTAGGACCAGCTATAATGCAAAGAGTAGGTTTCATAATCTATCTCTTTTAATGTCGTCTGCAAGTTCTTGAAAATACTTTTCTTTAGCAAGTTCTGCCTTTTTAGAACTTTCGATAGACGATTCTTTGACTTGACGCATCAACTCTTCAAGCTGTTCGTCGGTCGGGTCTTCGAGCGAACTTAAACGAAAATCTTTAACAGACTTGCTCATCGATTACATTTTACTTTCCATAAAACCCTAGATAATACAGTATTTTAAAATTTTGAAACATAAATGCAGACCTTGATGTCTCTCTGAGTGAAACGAAAGCCTAGCACTTTTTTGCAACAAGGAACGCTCGAAAAAACGCTCAATTCAAATTTTTATAAAAGCTCTAGCCAAAACTGTTTTTTTTCTTACATTATTTTATAAAAATTAAACTAGAGTGCACTATGATATTGAAAACAATAAAATTGCTTCTTTTATTCGTTATCCTCATTTTTTTTGCAATAAAAGTTATTCCGTATATAACTACTCAATTTGACTATACTAATTTTTTTACAGAAATTCATTCTAGTTTTCCCGTTTTATATAATGGAAATACAATTCTAGATTCAAATCATATAAAGGCGGATCTTTCCACAATAAATAATGGCGTATCTATTTTAAATCCTTTTATCGCAATTGCTGCAGCAATTGTTACAGGGCTTGCATTTTTTGTGCAGTACACAGCAAATCAGCAATTAAAAAATGACAGTGCAAAGCAGCAAGAAGAACGACAATTTTATGAGATGCTAAAAATCCATCGAGAAAATGTTGAAAAATTTGATATTGTAAGTGCTGGGGTCGGCGCTCAATATTCAAGAATTATTCCAGATTCTAACGGAATCACAAAATTAAGAGAAATACCTGCAATTCAAGAATATGTTCATCACCACCATAAAGGGCAAAATGCAATTCGATGCATGTTGCATGAATTTTTATTTTTGTATGCCTGTTTTCAGTCAAATGAAAAAATAAAGAATGATTCTCTTCAAGATCAAAATTTCAAAAAAGCCTATGCTGTATTTTTTGAAGGAATTGAAAGAGCTTTTTCAGCGGAAGACAAATCACAAGATGATTACAAAAATTTGAAAACAGTAAAAGACGCAATTCATTCTCAAAATTTTAACAAATTGCAAAAAATAGAAGAATTATCAAAATTTCATCAATTAGAACAATCAATTCTATTTCAAGGACATCGGCACATTTTAAACGCATATTATCGAAATTTATTTTTAATTGTTAAATCTGTTGTAAAATCAAATATTTTTGATAAAAAAGAAAAAGAGAAATATTTAAAAATTTTACGCGCTCAAATGCCTGATGAGGAACAGACTTTACTCTTCTTTAATTGGAAATCTGGATATGGATCTGCGTGGGAAGATAAAGACAATCATTTCTTTACAAAATGGAAAATGATTCATAATATCGAACTAAAAAATTTTGAATATTCGGAAGATGGAAAACTCTATAAAGATGAAAATGATTTATATAAGGAATTCACTAATCTAAAAGAAGCTGATAAAAAAGATTTATTTGAATTTGTATCTAGACGAAATAAATAAGCTAAGCATATTCGATTCATTTGTCGCGGAATTAAAGGCTTGCGATTTTTAAAATCCATTCGTATAATTTTTAGGCAGTCCAATTTTCAACAAGTCGATTTTAAATCGATAGAAATCAAATAAAGTAAAAACTTCATTTTCAAAATCTTGTTTACGATAATAATTTGAAAAATTATAATGTTCGTCAAATGGCTCAGTTTTACAAATTCTTAATGAAAAGATATTGGCAATTTGCGTCTTAAAATAGACTTCGATAATTTCAATATATTTTCTGATAATTTGTCTTAATTGAAAATCAAAATGATAGCGTTCGTAAATTGCAAAAGAAAGACCGAGCAACTCAAAGGTTTACCCGGTTTGATCCCTAAATTCTTGCGAATCATAGGCAACTCTGTTATTTTTAATTTAGGTTAATGTTTTTGAAATGTCAAGGTGAATAATGTAAAATTTTTTTTTGGAGAATAGAGGGCGACAGCTCTCGTGTCATCCTGAACGGAGCGTAGCGAAGTGAACGGATCTAGCATTATAAAGAAATTTCTTGACGAAATTGTTTTTTTCTTACATTATTACGTAAAAATTTTATCATGGAGTGTTAAAAAGATGAAACTGTTTCATTTTGGAATAAAATCAGCAGCGGTTGCGCTTGGTGCGGCATCGCTTTTTGGGCTCAGCGCTTGCAGCGATGATTCGAGTTCCAATTCCAACGCATTGGATTTCGACGTTATCGAAACTTTAACCGAAGCGGATTCTTGCCGCACAGAAATTGCGGGAGATTCCATTTTCGTCAAAGACGAAGCGCAAGTTTACGTTTGCAAAGACAGCGTTTGGGAAAAAGTAAATTTAGAAATTTCGTCTTCTTCGGAAAAATCTTCAAGCAGCGAAGTTTCCAGCTCCAGCGAAAAAGTAAAAAATGTCGCGACCGAAAAGGACTTGGGAAAGTGCTCTGCAAAACTTGACGGTGATGCGATTTTTGTAGAAAATTCTTCAACTTATTTTGTATGTGCCGAAAATATTTGGGTGCAGTTGAAAGAAGTCAAGGAATCAAGTTCGAGCGCTCCCAAAAGTTCGAGCAGCACAAAGTCAAGTTCTAGCATCGCGAAAAGTTCGTCTAGCGTTTCTTCGAGCTCGGAAAAGCACATCGTCGAAAATTTCGAAGATTTAGAAAAATGCTCTGACAAGAACGAAGGCTTTGCTGTTTACGTCGAAAGCGAATCGGCTTATTACGCCTGCAAAAATTCGCAGTGGGTCAAGTTCACCGAATACGTTGAAAGTTCCAGCAGCAAAATGAGTTCGAGCAGCGAACGCAAACGCATGATTGAAACGTTTGACGAAATTGACGAATGCACCGAAGAATTGGACGGCGAAGCGGTTTATGTCAAAGACGAAATGATATACTTTATTTGCAAAGAAGACAAGTGGGTCAAATTCCAGGAATATGTCGAAAGCTCAAGTTCAAAAGAAAAATTATCATCAAGTAACAGCGAAATTGTTGCGGACACTGCTGTTGATTTAGGCTTAAGCGTGAAGTGGGCAAACATTAACATTGGGGCGGCTGAACCAACAGATTATGGTGATTATTATGCCTGTGGAGAAACCAAAACAATTGCTACTGCAAAATGGGGGGAAAAATGGAGGGTACCAACAAAAGACGAGTTTCAAGAACTTTTAAATAATTGTCGTTGGTATTGGGGATCTGAAAAAAATAGCCTCGGGATATCAATTAACGGATATTTTGTAAAAAGCAAGAAAAACAACAACATGATATTTCTTCCAGCTGCAGGATATCGAGGTTCCGTTTTGTCTTTCGCAGGCTCTGGCGGCTACTACTGGAGTTCTACTCCTGACTACTACTCATTGTACTTCGAATCAAATAGCTATCATATGAGCGAAGGCAGCCGATGCAGCGAAGGCCAATCCATCCGACCTGTCTTAGCTGAATAGCGTAGCGATTGACACTCGCTCAAACCTTATAACAACACCGCCTGCGGCCCACAAAATCCGCAGGCGTTTTCAATTTTTTCAAATATTAGATTTCTCTATCAAAATAAATCCGAATGACTCCCCGTATCGACTAATTCTAGAATCAAAATTTCTTCAACGATTCGGTAAATTTAAATCGTCCCACAATTCTTTTGGAGTGTTGTAGGTTTTGGCTTTAGAATTTTTGAGCAAGTTGTCGCTTTCGGCAAGAACTTGACTTAATTCATTTGAGAATTTTGAGTATTTTGCTTCAGTGAACAGTCCCGAATATTCGTGCGTTGAAAGTTGGTTTTGATATGCGCAATCGTTCGACTCATCAACGTAACGACATCCTTCAAATCGTTGTAATGGTCCAGGCGATTTTGGTTTACCGCAAAGCCCTTGACAAGGTAGTCTTTTAAAATTGAAGTCGCCCAGCGGCGGAATTGAACGCCCTGCTGGCTTTTGACACGGTATCCTACCGAGATGATGACGTCTAGTGTATAAAACGCAACCGCTTGCTTGATATTATCAACACGCAAATTTTGCGTGTTGTTCTCTTTATCAAGCTCATTTTCTGCAAAAACATTGTTAATGTGTTTACGAATCGTTTTCTCGTCGCGAGAAAATAACAAAGCCATTTGATTGGCTGTAAGCCACACTGTGTCGTTTTCGAGCTGGACATTTAATTCGATTTTGCCGTCTTCGGTTTTGTAAATTGCGATATTTGATTTTTGTGAATTCATAAATTCTCCATAAAAAGATAGAGGTGCCTTTTGCGGCATCTGAAAAAAATGATTTTATTATTTATTGGATGCTTTGAAAATGAATACAGGCGAGGGTCTTCCTCGGCATTACTTGGCAAAAGCCGTCGCGCAAGTCGTGTTCTTGCGAGCTATCCTATTTCACGTTCAAAAAGTTAAACGACTCGCCCGTGGATGCATACGCCTCTGTCAGCGAGATGAATGAAATCATTTTAAATATAAGAAAATAATTTTCCACACTTCATTATTTGTCACTTTTTGTCATTTGAATTTAATTATATTCATAGCGTATAATTTTTAAGCTGCGCTGTTTTTGCTTGTCAGCGCGGAGGAGTTAACATGAAACAGAAAAAAGTTGCCAAATCAATTGATCACCAAGTTGCACTCATCGATGAAAATGTTCTCAAATCTCGGATTTATACCGTTCGCGGTTTAAAAGTAATGCTCGATTCTGACTTAGCAGAAATTTATGGATACAGCACGAAAGCGTTTAATCAGCAGGTAAAAAATAATATCGAAAAATTTGATGATGATTTTCGATTTCAACTGAATCGCGAAGAATATCGGAAAATTCTAGGGTCAAAAATTTTGACCCTAGAACAAGGCAAATATTCCAAAAGTTTGCCCTACGCTTTTACCGAGCAAGGCATTTATATGCTGATGACAGTTCTTCGGGGTGACTTGGCAATTCGGCAAAGTAAAGCTTTAATTCGCCTTTTTAAACAGATGAAAGATTTCCTCATCGAAAATCAACCGATGCTTGGCTACGATCGTGCAAAGCTCTCTGAAATTGCGATTCAAACCGAGCGCAATTCAAATGACATTGCAGAAATTCGTCAAGATTTGCAAAAGGTAATGGATAATTTTGTAGATCCGACAATGCATAAACATTTTCTGATTATGAATGGGCAAAAATTAGAAGCCGATGTCGCTTACACGCAAATTTATGCGATGGCGAAAAAGTCCATTCTGATTATCGATGATTATGTAGGCGTCAAAACTTTGGATTTACTTCGTGGAATTGCAAAAGGCATTGACGTGAAAATTTTTAGCGATGAACGCGGAGCGGAACAAATTACCGAAAATTTTCTTGCAGATTTTAATTCCGTTCGGCCAGATGTGCAAATCATCATTTCGCGAACTCGTGGAAAATTTCATGACCGCTACATTTTTCTGAATTACGATAAATCCAATGAAAAATTATTTCATTGCGGACCATCTTCAAAAGATGCCGGAAGTAAAATTGCAACGATTATGCAGATTGAATGTCCGCAAATTTATCACAAAATTTTGGAAATGCTTATGGAGTAAATTTGAAGATGAAAATGATTTTTGAATTGTTCATTTGAATGCGCGGCTTTGCCGCGCATCGGGGCGTTGCGGGGTGTCCCCGCTAGAAGGGGTAGCGGAAAACGCGCGGCGGAAATTTTATTTTTTCATTTTTGCCGCGCGGTTTACGCGAGGGAGAGACTTCCCCCACACAAATCTTAGAGTTTTACTAAATTTGGAGCAAATTGTTTTTGTGCCCTGAAAAGCCGAAATCGTTGCCGAAGTTGCGTTGCAAAGTCGACGATGATTTTGAGAGAATCCGGTGAAAATCCGGAACGGTCCCGCCGCTGTATGGGAGTACGAAACCGGTGAATTTCAAAACCAGTGAAAGGCAAATCCTTTTGCGAAGGAACCGGAAGTAGGTTTATCCCCGAGTCAGAAGAACTGCGAAAACTTTCGTCTTTGCGAAAGCAAAGAAGAGGAACGATGCGAAAGACATTGCGACTTAAAACGAGCGTGAGTTTCGTTGTTTTTGTTGTGAGTTCGTTTGCGAACTTGTGGGCTTCTGATGTCCAAGATTTGGGCGTTTCTGAAATTTCTGCAGAGCCAGTGAGCCCCAAAAATATCGCTCCGAGTTACGAAGAAATTTTGCCGGATGCTTGGGAAGGTCGCGGGCTTTCGCCATCAGAAGTTTTGTCTGCGCTTCCGGGAATTCAAAGTTACAAGCAAGGCGGCATGGGGAGTTTTCAAACCGTGAGCATTCGCGGCGTCGCAGCGCGAAATATTTTGATTTGCATCGACGGAATTCCTTTGAATGATGCGGGCGGCGGCGCTGTAGATTTGGGCGCAATCGATTTAAATAACATCGAAAAAATTGAAGTTTATAAAGATCGTGTTCCCGCAAAATTTGGCGGTTCAGGACTCGGCGGCGCGATTAACTTTATCACCAAAAAAGCAAAGCCCAAAACAGACGGACGCATTTTAGCCAGTTACGGAAGCCATAACGCTTTAGAAGGTTCAGCACAAATTAACCTTTCGCCTAAAGACAGCGTCAATTTTGCAGCGACAATTTCGGCGCGGCACAGCGATAACGATTACGAATTTAAGAATCGAAACGGCACGCGTTATAATACGGAAGACGATTTTACAGACAAACGAAAAAATGCAGAATTTTCGGAATATTCCGGAGATTTTAAGTATCGCATTTTGCATGCGGGCGATTATTTTTCGACATTTTCTGCAAGCGCAACTTACACCGAAGCAGGAAATCCAGGCCACGAAAGTTCGCAAACTCAAGTCGCCAATTTTGTGGGCGAACGTTCCCAACTCGGTTATCGTTTGGAATTTCCCATTCTTTTGAACAGCGTTCTTTTGGAATCGGGAGTGACGGCGACTTTTGAAAAAAATGTTTCTGGCTCGTATTATCCGCTGGATTTTATCGGCTACACCAATCCAGATTTTATTGAATACGGACTTGCCGGTTATCGTTTAAATCCCGAAGTTTTAGCAAATATTATTTTGAATCGCTTCGAAGGAATGATTCGATTTGCTGGAAGCGCAGAAACTTGGGGCGCACGCGGAAGCATTCAAGATTTCGGTTTAACGCGTTACACAATCAGTACGTCTGCAAGCGCAGAATTTGCCGCAATGAATTGGGCGTCAATTTTTGCCGAGGGAAATGTTTTAAAAACAATTGACGATGTCGATGGCGGAAAATTTTTAATGCCCACGGGTACTGCAATCGTCGACGACGCAGAAAATCGAAGCATCAATTTTTCGGGAATGGTGCAGTTGAAATTAGGGAAAAAAGATTCGCACTTTGGTGCAAATGCATCCATTGGACGTTATTTTCGGCAGCCGCAACTGATGGAACTTTACGGCGTTTATCACGGAGTGCTTTCGAATCCGACTTTGAAAAATGAAACCGCAATCCGATTTGAAGTCGGCGGATTTATCGAATCGCCTTCGAAAAAATCCATTTTGCGCATCACTTATTTTAATACGCATTTAGACAACGGCATTTATTGGATTGCCAAAACAAATGCGATGAAAGCTTTTAACATCGGCGAAGCAGAAATTTACGGCGTTGAAATGGAATTGAACAGTCGCCCCATTTCGTTTTTTGAAACGACTTTACGCGGCACAATTCAAAATCCACGCGACAAAGGAGAGCTCAAAATGTATCACGGAAAACTTTTGCCAGGCGAACCCGTGCACAGTTATTTTGTCGAAGGAAAATTATTCTTGCCGTTCCATTTTGATTTGACTTTTGATGCGACATACCGCACACGAATTTACAGCGACCGAATGAATGATACAAGACAACCCGACAATGCGCGTTATAACGCAGCCCTTGGATTTAATCCTTGGGAAAAAACGCGGTTTATTTTTGCCATCACAAATATTTCGGACGAAAATTACACCAACATTTACAGCCCATTTCCAACTCCAGGAAGAGAATTTAAAATCACACTTTTACAAAAATTTTAACCCAAAACTGTTCTCGTTCAAACCGAGAATGTCACTTCAACAAAAGGAAAAGACATGAGTCGAAAGATTCTCCCCCTCATTTTAACCGCCGGCCTTACCGCATTCTTTGCGGCTTGCGATGACAGCAGCAGCGCAGCAAGCGTTGAATGCCTCGACGATAACTGCTTAGATAGTTCTTCGAGCGTAGAAGAAGAAATTTCTTCGAGCAGCGAAAAAGAAAATAAGTCTTCAAGCTCGGTAAAGGATGAAAAATCCTCGAGCTCTGAAAAAAGCGACAAGTCTTCAAGTTCTGTAAAAGAAGACAAATCTTCTAGCTCTACGAAAGATGAAAAGTCTTCAAGCTCGGTGAAAGATGAAAAATCCTCAAGCTCTGAAAAGAGCGACAAGTCTTCTAGCTCTGTAAAAGAAGACAAATCTTCTAGTTCTAGCGAAGATGTTTCGAGTTCTTCCGACGCACCGGAATCTTCTTCGAGCGTTAAATATTTGAGCACAACTCCGAACTTAGCAGACCTCGAAGTTTCGGGCGATACATTGTTTGCCGTATTCCAACGCTTAAATGGTTATTCTGCAGACCAAGTTGGTCTTTTAGCCTTGTATAACCGCAGCACCGGTGAATTGCTCGATACAATTTCTCTTGCAACCTCGACTCCGATGAAAATTCAAATTGCAAACGGCGAAGTTTATGTTTGCACACAAGGCGCTTACGATGCAGCATACTCTTTACCTGCTGATGAAAATCGCGGCATTGAAAAAGTGAATTTGTCCAAGAAAACTTCTTCGCTTTATGTGAGCGGAACAAAACTCGGCGGCGGCGTCAATGATTTTGTCATCAATCAAAAAACGGGTAAGGCATACGCTGTTGTTACATCAACATACGGAAATTCTCCCGTTGTAGAAATTGACCTTTCTTCAAAGGCGACAAAGAAAATTGAAAGCATTAAAAATGCGCCTTATTCCATGGCATACGATAGTAAAAACGGACTTGTTTATTTTGCAGATAACTACATCGATTATACAACATACAAAATGCACATTGGTGTATTCTCTTACGATGGCACAACTCTCACGAGCATTTCGGATAATGACCCTGAAGAAGAAGGTCGCCCTCCTTACAACATCCAAGTGTTAGATGGCGTTCCCTACGTTTTCGTTTCGGATTATAGCACGGGAAAACTTTATATCCATTATGCTGATTCCGAATCCGAAGGCGTTTCGTACTATCAAGATTCTAAACTTGCCGTGGCAAATGGGAAACTTTATTTGATGGAACGCGATTTAGCTAACGGAACTCTTGCAGAAATCAATACTTCTACAGGAAAACCCAACTGGCAATATTCCATTGGCAAAGGCAACGCCTACGATGTCGTTCCGGCCGACGCAGGAAACCTTTGGATTGCTCTCTACAATGTCCCAGAAATTCGTAAAGTTACGACAAGCGGAAAAGTCGTGACAGATGGCGCAATCAATACCGAAAAATTCAGCCGTCACGAATAAGAAAATTCTAAAATTTTCAAAGTAACAAAGATACCCCATCGGGGTATCTTTGTTTTTATCGATTTGACAAGAAAAATTATTTTTTCAATGCGGCGGCAAAATTTTCAAGATTCGATTCTCCCGCGAGATTCGGATACGCTTTGCGAATTTTTGCGGTCAATTCTTTTGCATCTTTTGATTCTGCTGCTAATCTTTTTAGCGCATTCAAATATTCAATTTTAAATGTGACAGCTTCTTTCGTCGTCGAGCCGCCGTGACTGCCGACAAATAATTCTGCACCCGAAGCAAGCGAAGATTTTGCCGCCGCAATTTCTGCATCTACCGCAGCCATGCTCGAAATTTGTAACGCCGAAGGATGCTCTTTCGCCGGAGCCCAATGCGTTAAATAAACTTTTCCGCCGATGCAAATTCCTGCCGCCGGGAAATCGGTTGCTGCGCCTTTTTCAAACCGGAATGAAATTCCTGCAAGAGTTACCGTTTCGCCGAATTTTACTTCTGTCGCTTTGCTCACATCCGGAAGGATGACTAATTTTCCCGCCCACTGTTTTTGAAATCCCTTCATCATGCCGCCGTAAATCGGGCCGACTAAAAAGGATTTCATGCCTTCGGCGACGTAAAGTTTTGAATCTTTCACCGCACCTTCGTGATAATCCGTAATGGACGCGACAATCGGCTTTTGAAGCTTTGCCACATAAGCGTCAAATTCCTTAGCATTTTCTTGGAAAAGTGGAACTTCCAAAACGACAAGTTCTGATTTCCCTTCGACGATAAAACTGGCATCGCCCATGACATCGCCCGAATTATAAACGTGCATTTTGAAAGCACCGAAATCGTAAGCGGTGAAATTTCCGGCTTGAGCAATCGCTGCCGAAAGAACTGTTGCTGCAATCGTTGTCTTTGTCATTGTTGACTCCTTTTTGAATGTTACTTTCTTTTAGAGAGTTACTCTCTTAAAGAATTTTTGAGACGCTTATAAGATAAGAAGAAATTTTTCAAAATACAAGAAGGCACAAAAAAGTGCCGTAGGCACTTTTCGGTAACTTTTGGGAATTTAGAGTAAAATTAGAGACTTGCTTTCTAAAAAAATTTTGATTACTTTTATAAAGTCACTTTCTAAAAGGAATCATTATGGCGAAATTAGAAATTTTAGATGAAAATTTTCCCACTTGTCCGATTCGCAATGTGCTGAGCCGCATTGGCGATAAATGGTCAATTCTAATTCTCTACACGTTAAATCAAAAGCCGGCGACGCGTTTCAAAGAATTGCACCGCAGCATTCCCGATATTTCACAAAAGATGCTCACTTCTACATTAAAAACTTTAGAAGCCGATGGACTGATTTTACGGAAAGCATTTCCCGTTGTGCCGCCACGCGTTGAATATTCCCTTTCGCATCGCGGTGAAACGTTAATGCCGATTATTCAAGAGCTCATCGATTGGGCACTGCAAAATATGAAGAAAATTGTGAACGAGCGAAAAAAATCGCAAGTCGCTTAATTCATTTTTCGTCGCAGAGAATCCAATTTTCATTCGGTTTTCTCTGCGCATACACATTTTCTAAAAATTGTAAAACTGAAAATTTTTCGCGGGCAATAAACCGTTTGTGACTTATCAAAAAATATTTTGCATTTAAATTTTTAAGAAATTGAATTTGCGAAAATAATTGTTGCACATTATACGCATCCGGTTTTCCGTGACCGACCATCGGATAATTTGCGTCGCCGAGAAATGCATATTCCGCAGCCATAAAAATCAATGAACCTTTTGCGTGACTATTCGGAATGGGCGCAATTTGAATATGCAATCCATCATCCAATTCAAATAAATTTTCGATTACATTTCCTGCGTGCACATGCTTCCACGTTTCTTTTCCCACATAAAGTTGATTCCAAGAAATCTGCGATAAATTGCCCGCATGATCGTGATGAAAATGAGAAAGAATGACATTCTTCGGTAAATTTTTATCCAACGAATTGATGAAATTTACCGCTGCATCATTTGCGCCGACATCAAAAATCCACCACGCTGATTTTCCACGAATCGCATACACATCTGCGCTTAACGGCGAAGTTTCCGTTGCGTCTGCCGCGTTACAATGTAAAATCCAATCGGGAAGATGCTGTTCCATTTTTGCGATTACGGAAGAGTATTCCCCACCGAAAGATAAATTTCATACCATTCTTTTTTCGAAAGGTTGATTTCAGTCGCTTGCGCAATTTCGGCGAGGCGCTTTATTTTTGTCGTGCCGACGACCGTTTGCATTTTCGCGGGGTAGCGCAAAATCCAAGCGATTGCAACCGCAGCCGCTGTCGTCTTTTTTTCTTCGGCGATGCGATTTAACACGGCATTTAATTGCGGGAATTTTTCGGAACCGAGAAATGTTCCTTCGAAAAATCCGAATTGCAAAGACGACCAACTTTGCACTGCAATTTGATGCAGTTGACAATAATTGAGAATGCCTCCATCGCGCATGACCGCAGCGTCATTCGCTAAATTCACATTGACACCCGCTTGAATCATCGGCGTAAACGCACAACTTAGCTGCACCTGATCAGCGACAATTTCAAAAGGCAATTCCGTGCGCAACATTTCCATTTGGAACGGATTCATATTGCTTACGCCAAAATTCAACACTTTCCCTTCGCGGTGTAAAATTTCAAAAGCTTGCGCAATTTCAGCGGGCTCCATTAACGCATCGGGGCGATGCAATAGCAGCGAATCCAAATGATCCGTTTTCAAACGCGAAAGACTTGCGTTTACCGCATTTACAATGTGCTCTTTTGATAAATCATACCATGTAAAATCCGAATCAACTCGGATGCCGCATTTACTTTGCAAAAAAACTTTTTGCCGCAATTCTGCATTTTGCGCAAAGACTTCGCCCAATACCGATTCCGCTTTTCCAAGCCCATAACAATCAGCGGTATCCAAAAAATTGATTCCGCAATCGAGAGAAGCTTTCACTAAATCGGCGACATTTTTTGTTGTCATTTCCGACGTGCGCATCATTCCTAAAATGATTTGCGAAACTTGAGTTTTCTCTTTGCCAAAAGAAATGAACTTCATAACTTCCTCGTTTTTTTGCAGAAAATTCCGCGGCGATAAATTTCACCGGCTGCGATTTTATGCGATTCGCCTTTTTCTTTTACGTTTTCGCTAATTCGAATTTGCGTTGTTTTGTTAATCGGCGTATACAAAATCCAATGCACAGGAACTGCGTGAAAACGCCCGTCGCCGCCAAAAACATTGACATAATCTGTCTGCGGAATTCCTTGAAATCCGTAAGCGGTTACCGCAATTTCGGAATCGCCATTTTCGTCATCGCTGACAAGTTCTGTTTTCAAAATACAATCGGTTGCGCATTTCGCAGGCTTAAATTTTTCTTCGCCCATATAATTAGCAATCGATTCCCATTCCCACGACGACGATTTATTTTTATCGACATCGCGATAAATTGTTTTGCGCGTACGCATTTGCTGATAAAGTGGAATCGCTAAGAGTGGCGCCATCGCAAAGTAAACCGCGCGGAAATATTCCTGATTGATTTGCATGAAATTTTGTCTACAATGATTAAAATCGTAATCGACAAATTGCGCTGGATTTGTATCGAGATTCGCCGCCGTTAAATGTTCGGGGAAAATCACATTGATTTTTTTCTGTTTGAAGAATGTAAAATCATCGCCATACGAAACCGTTTTATCTTTGATGAGTGAAAGCATTTGCTGTTGCGCAAGCGCTGTAAAAAGCAAACGATATTCGACTTCATCGGTGCGGTCTTTTGTTTCGAATAAAGTTTCAAATTCATGATTGCTCATGAGAGTGTATTGCGAATCGTCTTTGAGATTTTGCGAAAATTTTTTGAGTTCTTTCAATTTTCGTTTGCGACGGAAATTTTGCATGAAACTTTCTTCGACTAATTTAGAAGGCCGCCGCGTAAATTCCAATTTCGGAGCCGCTTCGTTTCCGTAAATGACAAATCCTACTTTGCCGTAACGCGGACAAGGCTTCGTCACCGTCGCAGTCAATATCTGTGAACGCCGCACCCGTTGCCTTTTTCCATTTGCTCCAATCGTCCAATCGGACCAATAAATGGTGAGATGTCCCGTGTAAGTTTCCGTTCCCATTTCATAGGTTTTCGAATTCGCGATGACAAATGGGTTGCCGTTAATTTGTCCGCTATGCGCAAATAAAATCGACGAATTTTCATTTAATGAATTATCGTATTGAAATTCATTTTGCAATTCCATTAAACGTTCACGCGTAAAGAACGGATCAAATTCTAATTTCGGAACTGTTTGATGAATGATCTGCGCCGGAATATCCCAACCGAAAAGTTCGTTGAGCGGCTGCATAATTTTATAGGCGGCGTCTTTTTTCTCGGCGATGTTCGATTCTAAATTTTCAATGACTTCATCTAATTCTCGGATGACGCCATTTAAATAGGCGAAAATAAAAATGCCGATGCCAACAGCAATGATTGTGCAAATAATTCCCGGCAAATTATCTTCGGTAAATCCCCAAACCGTTAGCAGTCCGCAAATCGCAATCCAACAAAAAATGCGAAGCCATTTCCAATGCGAACGCGATGTTTCATACGAATCTTTTTCATTCGTCAAATTGAAAATTTCCAAGCACAAATCTTGATTCGCTTTTTTATCGATTTGCGAAGCTTGGCAAAGTTCTTCGAACGCATTTTTTGCATTTTGCAAAAAGAGTTCTGCGTACTCGTTTTTGAAGCGTTCGAGCGGATCGTAAACAGTTTCTTCCATAAGCATAAAATGCGGGCAGCTTGGCTACCCGCGTTCCGTTATTTTGAATTAAAAGAATGTGCTACGAGCGCGCGCTTTTGTTTCGGCGGATGCGGTAAATGGAATGCGAGTCGTGTAACCGGCACGAGCTGCGACAATTTGCTTTGTCGGCCACGAGAAGACATCGGTATTCCACTGATTCACGGTATCGTTGTACAAATTTCGTGCGGCGGTAATTTCGCGCTGCAAATAATCATTCTGCTGCATCGCATCGGCAATCGCTGCGTGTGCTTTTAATTCGGGATACGCTTCGACTTGCGGGAAGAGGCGTCCGAAGCTGCGATCCAAATCACGAGAAACTTCGTTGCGAGATTCTTCGGTCAAGTGCCCGCGACCGCTGCGGAAAGCCGCCACCGATTTCATCACATCTTTATCGAGGTCAATTGCTTTGGCGACGAGCGGTGCTACGTTCTGCAAAATTTGAACGCGCTGTTCCAAGTAATTGTCAATCGTTGAAGCGTCTGCTTGAATTTTTTGCTGCAGTTGCATGAAATAATTCTTCGCACCAATTTTCATAAACAAGAAAATAATGCCCGGAATAATTCCGCAAACCCAGAGAAGAATTTCAAATAATGTAGATCCGAAACCGACTTTCACCGGCAACTGTTTTTCGATCACATTGATATCGCGACCGGCTTCGTTGACAGGACCCGTCATTTCATCTAATTCGTTTGCCATAATAGCTCCTTCCTTTTGAATCTGTTTTTAAAGTAGATTTTTTTTGCTGAAAAATCCAACTTTTAATGCGCCTCTAACCAGTTTGCGCCAAAGCCGACCGAAGCGACGAGAGGCACGCGAAGAGTCATCGCATTTTGCATTTCGCTCTGCACAATTTTTCCGAGTTCGTTTACACGATTCCGCGGACATTCAAAGAGCAATTCATCGTGAACTTGAAGAATCATTGTGAGCGGAAGAGAATCTGCTTGAATGCGATTTGCAACGCGAATCATCGCCGTTTTAATGAGGTCTGCGGCACTTCCTTGCACCGGCGTATTCACCGCCATCCGTTCTGCCATTTGACATTCTGTGCGATCCGCAGAATCGATGCCCGGAATTTCGCGGCGGCGACCTGTGAGAGTTTCGACGTAGCCGTGTTCGTGCGCAAATTTTTTGATTTTTTCGACGTAAGCTTCGACACCGCGATACAAATTAAAATAGCCGTCGATGAACGCTTTTGCTTCGCCCATCGGAATATGCAAATCGCGAGAAAGTCTAAACGGAGTCATGCCATAAAGAACGCCGAAGTTCACCACTTTGGCGCGGCGGCGTTCGTCCGCAGTCACCGCAGAAGGCTCTTTTCCAAAAACCGCAGCAGCGGTCAGCGCATGAATATCGGTTCCGCTGTTATACGCTTCGATCAATTTTTCGTCTTCGCTTAAATGTGCGAGCATACGCAATTCAATTTGCGAATAATCCGCCGAAAGAATGACATTATTTTCGGGATCCGCAGGAACAAATGCTGCGCGAATTTTTTTGCCTTCATCAGAACGGACCGGAATATTTTGCAAATTCGGATCGCGACTTGAGAGGCGACCCGTCGCCGTTCCCCACTGCACAAAATTCGTGTGAATACGATGCGTTTCTTTGTTCACCAAAGTCGGGAGAACTTCGACATAAGTATTCTGCAGTTTTTTGATTTCGCGATAATTTAAAATCGCTTGAATGAGCGCCGCGTCTGCTTCGGAAAGTTCAAATTCGTGCAGTAAACGATCCAAGACTGCGCTGTCTGTGCTGCGGCCTGTCGCCGTTTTCTTTAACACTTTTAATTTTAAATCATCGTAAAGAACTTCGGCAAGTTGCTTTGGCGAAGCGATGTTAAACGGTTTTCCGCCCGAAAGTTGATAAATCACTTCGGTGATTTTTTCCAAGCGTTCGCTAAAATCTTTTGACAATTCTTCGAGAGATTTTAATTGAATGGACGCGCCGTTTTCTTCCATATCGAAGAGGACTTTAAGAATCGGCATTTCCGTTTCATTGAAATGTTTTTCGAGTCCGCATTCGTTCAATTTTTTCTGCAACGAATCCCATAATTCAAAAGTAGCGGCTGCAGTTTTCGCAGCATATTCGCCCGCGTCTTCTACAGCGACTCGTGAAATGGGAATTTCATTTTTGCCGCGACCGACGAGAGATTCTTTTGCTGTAATTTCAATTCCCGCATGACGCAAGCAAAGTTCTTCGAATTCGTATTTGGATTCTCCCGGAGAAAGCAACCACGCTGCAATTTGCGCATCTAAAACGGCGGGAGGTTCTACGCGTTCGTCCATCGCCCGCGATAACACATGAAGCGCAGTCTTTGCCGAAAACATGCGCCATTTTTTTTCTGCGATGGTAAATGCCGGAACAAACCAATCCGAAAAATATTCCGTATCGATATTGTTCAGAGGAATTCCCATGTCATCGGTATGGCCGAGCGGAACATAAAATCCTTTATCCGTTTCCGTCGCAAATGCAACGCCGACAATTGCGGTTTCCATTTGATTTTCTCCGTCAAAGAGAACAGAAATCGCCGGCGATTCTGCGGCTTCTACCGCTGCGGTCATTTCGTTGAACGCTTTTGTTGTGCGCACCACGACCGTTTCAAACGGCTTCGCTTCGCGCTTCGGTAATGCGCCCGAAAATCCCGATTTCGACGGAACATTTTCTAAGAATCGAAGCAAACTAAAAATTTCATTGTCTTTAAAAAGTTTCGCTAATGCATCGCTTTCGAGTCCGCGGAATTCGAGTTCGTTTAATGTTCCTTTAAATCCGCGAGAAGATTGAATCGTTACCAATTCACGAGAAAGGAATGCGTTTTCTTTTCCTTTTTCCAAATTATCGTGCAAACCTTTCTTCGTCACTTTATCCAAATTTGCATACAAATTATCCAACGATCCAAATTCGGTTAAAAGTTGCACTGCAGTTTTCGGACCCACTTTTGCAACGCCGGGAACATTGTCCGCAGAATCGCCCATGAGCGCTAAATAATCGCGGATTTGTTCGGGCGGAACTCCGTATTTTTCTTTGACTTCAGCGGGGCCAAAATCAATTCCGTCCGCCCCTTTTTCTAAATGAAAAAGATGAATGCGATCGTTGACAACTTGCGAAAGGTCTTTGTCTTTTGTGATGAGAAAAATTTCTTCAAATCCTTCGCGATAAGCAACCTCGGCAGCAGCAGCCATAACATCGTCGGCTTCGTAACCTTTTTCGGCGAGGACAGGAATTCCGCTTACTTGAATCGCTTCGTCCAAAAGCGGCATTTGCTTTGCCATTTCTTCGGGCATCGGGCCGCGATTTGCTTTGTATTCGGGATAAAGTTCATGGCGAAATGTCGGCGCACTCACATCGCGGACAATCGCAAAATGTGTCGGTTTATGCTTTGCTAAAATGCGGAGAACGGTTCCCCAATAACCGTGCACCAATGAAACATCCAAGCCGTCTTTGTTGATGAGCGGATTTTTTGCATAAGCGTAAAACATGCGAAACGCGAGCGCAAAAGAATCCAACAATAAAAGTTTTCTTTTTTCAGACATTGACGACTCCTAAATTTTGCACCGAGAAAACTTTTTCAATGCGCAGCAAATAGCCGCTGCTTTTACCACCATAACTTACCGAAATCACTTGGCATTTATACGAATCATTTCCAAAGTGAAAATAATGCGTTGAATTTTCAGCGACCATCGTTTGCACAATCGCTTCGCGGAACGCTTTGCAGACTTCTGTTGAATCGTTGAGTTCACTGTCAATTCGACGATAATTGAGTTCAGGGAAATAGGTCTGCGCTTTTTCATTTGCGCCCACATAACGGAATGCAGACGTGATTGAAACATAAGCCACTTTCTTTTCATTCTTTTTTACTTCATCAAAAATCAGCGATGACAAATCATAACGTTGCATCCGACAAGCCATAAAGAGAAGAATAATTTCAATAATTACATAAACTGCGGGCATCACAAGCATATCAGAGCCGAGCTTTCGCGAAACAAAAAAGGATTCGCCGCAGACAATGCCGATAATCGCAATGAACGCTAAGTTGTAAAGCGAAACTTTTTTCTTGCGGATGAAAGCGTAAAACCAAACGCCCAAACACGCAAACATATAAAACAAAATCATCAAATTAAAACAAAGATGCAGCGGTCCAAATTCCGCTTCAAAATTGCCAACGCCCATCGTCACAACATACTTGGCACTGATATAATACCACGGCAAAAATCCCGCGGTGCACGCAGTTGCAAAAACGAATAAACTCGGCAAGAAAAGTAAGGTGTAAATTTTTCGGCTCACTTTAATTTGGCAAACATCCAACACGCCGAGGAACGCGAGCATCGGGAAAAATGCTGCGCCGATATAGGCGATTTTATTTGCGAGCAAAGCTTCTTCGATATTCGTCGAAAGCGCTAAGAAGACATGCCCGAGTTGCGCTACGATTAAAAAGTGAAAAATCGAAGTGTAATAAGCGTTCAATCGCTTTTTCGGGAAGAGAAAATACAAGATGAATAAATTGACTACCGAAACAGCAAACATTAAAATTAAATAGGTAATAATCATATTTCAAAAATAAAAAAGCGAATGATTTTCATTCGCTTTTTGTGTCAAGATGACGAGAAAATTCTACAAATTTACCGAGAGTTTTTCGCGCATCGCTTTAACGGTTTCAATCGCTTTTTCCACAGAATTTGCGCGGGCTAAAAGAACGCCCATTCTGCGATGTCCGCCGACTTCGGGCTTTCCAAAAAGGCGAATGCTCGTATCCGGCGTTTCCAAAACTTTTGCCAAATTGCCGAAGACAACTTTGTCCGATTCGCCTTCGACGACAATCGCTTTCGATGCCGACGGACCGTGGAATGCGATATTCGGAATCGGAAGGCCGAGAATTGCCCGCGCGTGCAAAGCAAATTCCGAAAGATCTTGCGAAATTAAAGTCACCATTCCTGTATCGTGTGGACGTGGGCTCACTTCGCTAAAGAGAACTTCATCGCCGCAGACAAACATTTCTACGCCGAAAATTCCGCGACCGCCGAGCGCATCCGTAATCTTCTTCGCAATGTCTTGCGCTTTTTCCAAAACGCTTTTCGCCATCGGCTGCGGTTGCCACGATTCTTGATAATCACCGTTCACTTGGTGATGTCCCACGGGTTCAAGGAAACTTGTTCCGCCGACATGACGCACCGTGAGAAGTGTAATTTCATAATCAAATGGCACAAATCCTTCGACGATAACGCGCGAAGCTTTTCCGGTGCGGCCTTCGTTCTGCGAAATGTTCCACGCTTTTTCAATGTCAGCTTCGGATTTAATCGTACTTTGTCCGTGACCCGATGAACTCATCACCGGTTTGACGACGCAAGGAATGCCCACCTTTTTGACAGCCGCTTTAAATTCTTCTTCGTTATCCGCAAATTGATACGGCGAAGTTTTGAGTCCGAGCTCTTCGGCGGCTAAACGGCGAATGCCTTCGCGGTTCATCGTTAAACGCGTTGCCATCGCAGTCGGAATCACATGATAGCCTTCTTTTTCAAGTTCCACGAGAGTCGGCGTTGCAATCGCTTCGACTTCGGGCACAATGTAATCGGGCTTTTCCATTTCGATAATGCGACGCAGTTCACTTCCGTCGAGCATATTCACGACATGGCTGCGATGCGCCACTTGCATTCCCGGCGCATTTGCATAACGATCGACTGCAATCGTTTCAACGCCTAAACGCATCATCTCGATGATGACTTCTTTGCCGAGTTCTCCCGCTCCGCAAAAAAGAACGCGCGTTGCGCTTTTGCTAAGAGGAGTTCCAAGAGTTCCGAGTTCTGCCATAATTATTCTCCGTGACTATTTATTTTTGCCGTGAGTGCCTTTTTCGTAGCCGTTCAAGCAAGAAACCGCTTTGCTATCGCAAGGAGTGCCTTCGCGTGAAGTCGTTTCTCCGTCGGATTCAAAAATCGCTTTGACCATCCGCGTAAAATCATTCGATGCACCTTTGCCAATCGTGACTTGATAATACAAATCATCATCGCGCGTAAAGACGAGAATTGTCACCGTTTCCCGCGCATTCCATTTCGTTTTCACCGAATATCCGTAAGGAACTTCTTTCACCGTAAACGCTTGAAGCGCAGGCATTTCAATTCCGAAATCTTTCCACGTGACATATTTTCCTTCGGCGCGAGCATTAAAAAATGCCGAAGAATCCGATTCATTTAAAGCTGCCATCGTTTGATTGATTTGAAAATCATAAGTTTCTTGAAGTAGACGCAATTCCTCTTCTTGCAAAGTCAAGCGTTCTTCGGAATCCATTCCCGCAAAAAGCGGTGCGCAGAAAAAGCTGAAAATTGCTGCGACGATTTGAAATTTCTTCATAAAATAATTTTAAAAAATTTTAAGAATTCTGTTTTTCATTTTCTCATTTCTCCGCACTTTTTCGCAAAAAAAATCCCAGCGAATTCGCCGGGATTTTTTGGAGGGAACAGAGAATTTTTATTTGACGACAAGCGCCGTGGACGAAAGCGTTTTCCCTTGCGATGAAACCACTTTCGCCATCCATTTGCCCGCCGGAATTTTTTCAAGCGAGACGCTAGAATTCGCGCCGACTTTTTCTTGCAAGCAGAGTTTTCCGTTAACGCCGAAAAGTTTTAGCGTGCTATTTGCCGGTGCGTTCACCATTAAATTTCTGCCGTTTAATTGCATCGCAATTGAGAACTGCGAACGCATCGTCGTCGGAATCGGAAGTATCGAACCTTTCGGTGCGCCAACAATAAGTCCGCGTCCAACCGTGCTCATGTAAACAGCACCAAAGTGATTGAAATCGCCCACGACGAAGTTTCCGTTTCCGGGGCCGCCGAATTGATGTTTGTCATCGTTAATGCGATCCCAAGTTTTTCCTTTATCGGTTGAACGATAAATGCCTAGCGGCTTATCTGCGCCGCCTGCGATTCCCCAAATGTAAATCGCTTCGTAATCTTCGCCTTCTTTTGCTTTGCCTAAGCCAACCGCAATCGCTGTTGAAACGCCTTCGCATTTATTCCACGATGCACCGCCATCTTCTGTGTAAGCAAGTCCATTTTCAGAGTAACCTTTGGCAAGCCAAACTTGAGCTTGATCCATCGGCACCCACAAATGACCTTCGCGTTTGGGAACGGTGCGGATTAAACCCGAACCATTATAGTAAACGCCTGCAGACTCATTTTGTAAACGATTTGCAGCTTCGGTAAATGTTTTTCCAGCATCCGTTGAAACATACAGCCTACCCATCGAATTCATCACATAGAAAACGTCTGCATCAACAGGGTCTGCGACGATTCTTGCATATTGCGTTTGTTCACCCGTTTCAATCGTTGTCCAAGTTTTTCCGTTATCATCGGAGCGGTAAACTTGTGCACTTTGCTCCGGACGATGTAAAATGACTTTTCCGTCAGACGATAAAACAACTAAACCTTTTGCCCCTTTCGGAGTTCCAATCGAATCCCACGTGGCGCCGAAATCATCGGAGCGATACATTTTGTTGTAATTGATCGATTCATATTGGCCGTAAACGGTGACGACTCCTGTACGCACAAGGGTTCCTGTCTGCGCTGCATAGCCCATGCTTTCGGTCGTGCCAACCGTCGGAGAATGGCGAATAACCGGCGAATTGATGTCTGTGTAAACGCCGCCGTCGTAGTCGCCAATTGCAGTCACAAGCGGACCATCCGGAATGCTTACGATATCCAAAGGCACCGTTTCTTCAATTCCTCTGGATTGGAATTTCCAAAGAGGAACTTTTTTCGTGATGTCGTCGGTTTGGAAAATTCCGTTACCCGATGTGACCCAAACTTCTTTTGGATTTTGTGGGTTAAATTCCAAGGAACCTGCCCAGTGAATAGCGTTTCCTGGAATCCACAAGGTTCCGTTTTCATCGATATTTGTGCCGTCGTCGTAATGCTGCCCGTGAATCCAAGACTTACCGCCATCGGTTGAAACATAAATGCGATCGCCGTAATTGTCTTTGCCATTTGCCGCTAAATGACGCCCAGTGTATTTTCCAAGAGTTGAAACGACGAGATGCTTTTCGTCGGTAGGGTCAATTGCAATGCCGCCATAAGAACTGTTGTCTTTTTCTGAGCCATCGCTTGGAGTAATATCTGTCCAAGTGTTGCTCGCTAAATTGAGCTTGTAAACGGCACCTTTTGTAATGCTATGAGGACCTGGGCCATCAGCAAATGTAATGTACATATTGCCATTTACAATTTTTGCGCGGTGCGGCATTAAGCCTGCGGGGCCGCCTTTAATTGTATTCCAAGTTTTTCCGCCGTCTTGGCTGACTTGTAAATTATCCGCCGTTTCGGATAAGCCTAAATAAATTGTTTTCGTTGAACCGTCCGCAAGTTTCCCTTGCGATGCGTCAAAAATCACAAAGCTTACGCCGTTTACATTTGTTAACGAATTTCCCGTTGCATCGGATAACGCAACTTTGTAAAGGCTTGTCCAAGTTTTGCCGTAGTCCGTGCTTTTGTAAACGCCTTTGGTCCGCGAACCGCAAAGGATAATGTTTGGCATGTTCGGGTCAACGGCTAACTTTTCGCCGGTTTGACGTCCCATACCGTTTCCGTGCGCAAGCATTTCGACATAAGTCGTGTCCCAGTTGGCACCTTGATCGGTGGAGCGAAAAATCGCCGTGCGTCCATCGCTAAAATATCCCGTGCCCGCGAGCACATAAATGCGGGTCGGATCTGTGGGGTCAAGCGCAAACGATTCCGTTCCATATAAACCTTTATCGTTTTCGCTGATGAAATCCATCAACGGAATCCAATGCTGCGTTGAAAAATCATAGCGATAAATTCCGCCCACATCAGTGCGCGCATAAAGCAAATTTTTTGCAGTCGGATGAAAAATCACCGAGGACACAAATCCGCCGCCATCAAAGCGAACATTTCCCCATTCGTAACTTTCCACAGCAAACGCATCGGCACAAAATACGCCTAAGCCCAATGCAATCGGAACAAAAATTTTTGAAAAATGCATAAAAGACTCCTTTTTCTAGAAAAGTATATTCTGATTTTTCGAAACGCCGAGAATCCGCCAAGCGAAATTTTAAAACGCAAAAAAGTTTTGCAAAATAATTTGCAAAACGCAACATTTCATGAAAACTTTTTTTCAAAAAAATTCCCCCGTTTGCACGAGGGAATTTTTGAAATCCATTCAAAGAATTACTTGGATTCTTCTTCAGACTTCTTGGACTTTTTCACGGATTCACCGATAGTGGTTCCGTTTTCGCCCGGCTTGTGAGATTCCATCCAAGCCTTGAGTTCTGCCGATTCACGGTTCTTGAAGTAGTCCACCACAGAGAGGTAAATCTTGCGGTTGGTCTGATCAATTTCAGTGACAGCAGCCGGAACTTCGTCGCCGACCTTGAAAGCATCTGCCGGAACCTTGATGTATTCCGCAGTAAGCTTCGAAACCGGAATGAAGCCTTCGAGACCATTCGGGAGTTCCACGACAACGCCGCGGTCGAGCAAGCGAACAATCTTACCAGTCACTTCAGAGTTCACCGGATAAGTCGTTTCAACGCTATCCCACGGATCTTCGGTGAGGTGCTTCATGGAGAGAGAAATGCGACGCTTTTCTTTATCGACAGCGAGCACGACGCATTCGACCTTGTCACCCTTCTTCACCATTTCAGACGGGTGATTGATCTTCTTCGTCCAAGACATATCCGAAACGTGGATGAGGCCGTCAACGCCGTCCTTGATTTCCACGAATGCACCGAAGGATGCGAGGTTGCGGATTTCACCGACAACGCGTGCGCCCGGCGGAAGTTCCTTATCAATCTGTTCCCACGGATCTTCTTCGAGCTGCTTCAAGCCGAGAGAAATGCGTTCTTGTTCTTCTTCGACCTTGAGAACAACCGCTTCCACTTCCTGGCCAACGGCGAGGATTTTGGACGGGTGCTTCACATGCTGAGTCCAAGACATTTCGGAAACGTGAATGAGGCCTTCGATACCGTCTTCGAGTTCCACAAATGCACCGTAATCGGTGATGGAAACAACTTTACCCTTGACGACCATGCCTTCCGGATAACGGGCAGCGATGTCTTTCCAAGGATGCGGACGGAGCTGCTTCATGCCAAGAGAAATACGTTCCTTCTTGTCGTTGAAGTCGAGAACCATGACTTCCACTTCGTCGCCGAGCTTCACCACTTCAGACGGATGGCTGATGCGCTTGTAGCTCATATCGGTGATGTGGAGGAGGCCATCTACGCCGCCGAGGTCAATGAATGCACCGAAGTCGGTGATGTTCTTAACGATACCCTTGCGGACTTGACCCTTTTCGAGGTTTTCGAGAACCTTATCGCGTTGGCTGTTGCGTTGTTCTTCGAGGACGACGCGACGAGACACGACGATGTTACGACGAGCCTTGTTAACCTTGATAACCTTGAGTTCGAATTCTTGACCGATGAGGGCGTTGATATCCGGAATTTGACGGAGATCAATTTGAGAACCCGGGAGGAACGCATCGATACCGAAGAGATCGACGACCACGCCGCCCTTAATGCGCTTCGTGAGTGTGCCCTTAACGATTTCGTTGTTTTCAAATGCTTGATGAATACGTTCCCAAACGCGGACAAAGTCAGCCTTCTGCTTCGAGAGAACGAGACGGCCGTCTTCGTCTTCGAGCTTTTCAATGTAAACTTCGATTTCGGAACCAACTTCCGGAACTTCGTCGTCTTTAAATTCATTGCGGGAAATGACGCCTTCGGACTTGAAGTTCACATCGACGAGAACTTCTTGATCGTTGACCTGGCTAATCTTACCGGTGACGACCTTGCCTGCTTCGAGGCCTTCCATGCCAGCATAAGCTTCTGCACCAGCGTCAGTGTTAATTGCACCGAGTTCCTGTTCTGCAGCGAGGATTTCTTGGAGGTCTGCGTCAGTACCGAATTTGAGTTTTTGAGACATAATAATTTGGGGTTGCGGAAAAGTCATCGAGGCTACGCCACTACACCTACGCGGTCTTCGATGATCTTTACCTGTTGTTGTATTGAGAGTTGTGTAGTGTCAATTTCAAATGCATCATCCGCTTTTTTGAGCGGAGCCGTTGCGCGACACGAATCGATTCGGTCACGTTCGGCGAGATTCTTTTCGATTTCTTCTAAAGTCATCGCAATGCCTTTTTCTTGGCATTCCAAAAAGCGGCGTTGCGCGCGGACTTTGAGATCGGTCACGAGGAAGAATTTAAAATCGGCGTGCGGAAATACGACTGTTCCAATATCGCGGCCATCGAGAATGCAACTGCGTTCGCTTGCGATTTCGCGCTGCCATTCTGTCAAAGTTTTACGCACGGCGGGAATTGCGCTATAAGGGCTAACCGCTTCCGAGACTTGCTTGCCGCGGATTTCTTTTTCACGGTTAATGCCGTTTATCACAATTTGATTTTGATCATCAAAACGGATGCGAGTTGACCGAAGAAGCTGGTCAATTCCCGAAGAATTTTCGGGAGCAATTCCTTTTTCCAAAGCCGCAAATGTAATTGCGCGATACATCGCCCCGGTATCGAGATAAGTGAGACCGAGATCTTTGGCGACGATCTTTGCGGTGGTGCTTTTACCCGTTCCGCTCGGACCGTCAATCGCAACAATGATATGGGATTTTTTCGTATTCAAAGTTTTGCAAAGATAGTTTAATTCGAAGCGATTCGTTTTTTAGAAATCCGAAGTTGCTCCGTTCGAACCGTCATCCGGTCCGTAGTAACCATCTTCTTCGACTCCCGAATTTTCCGGTTCAAAAACTTGAGAGCCTTCGTCGGGGCTAGAGCTTTCATACGAAGATTCGCTGTCCGAAGTAGAATACGGATCCGAAGATTCTTCGCTCGAAGTAGAAGACGATTCGCCGTCAAATTCTTCATCAGGGCGACGCAATTCACCGGTACTTCCGTATTTGCGCTTTTCATCTTCGGTAAGCTTATTCGTGTAAACCTCGACTTCAGGTTCTTTCTGCGCTTCTTCGTCTTCGCCCGCCATAATGCGCTTACCCTTTTCGAGGGTGCGGTTAATACGATCTTGGCGCATCTGTTCCAAATTCGAACCGACATGTTTTTCGGCATCCGAGACGACATACTTTTTATTAAAGTCATCGAGAACCGGCTTAATGCCAATCAAACGTCCGCGACTATCGACCTTCCACGGCATCCGCTTCAAAGCCGAAATGCGAAGACGACTTGCCGCCAAGCGGTATTCTTCTTTCATTAAACCCGCTTCGTCGGTAATTTCGTCCGCTTCATCTGGCGTTACAAAACGCAAAGCTTCGGGCCAGTGTTCTGCTTGAGAATTCACTGTAAAACCGACCAATGCATCGTTAATCGCAGTGGGATCGTCAGGCTGCACACTGGCGCAGCCGACAAAGCATGCGAATATCAAACCCAAGACCACCTTTTTCATCTCTATATCCTCCGAGATATATTTCGTCAAAAATATAAACAAATTTTTGTTTAACAGATTTTGGAAAAATTCTATCATTACTTCTATGAGTGAAAATACAGACATTTGCCGAATTCAACGCGGAGATCAAGAATTTATTTTAGTGGGCACTGCTCACATTTCGAAGGAATCGCGGGATTTAGTCGCCCAAGCGATTGAAGAAGAACATCCCGATACCGTCTGCGTCGAATTGGACGATGGTCGTCTGAAATCGTTAGAAGATCCCGATCGTTGGAAGAAAACCGACCTCAAAAAAATTATCCGCGAACATCAACTCGGAACACTCATCGCCAATCTCGTTTTGGGCTCTTATCAAAAGCGAATGGGCCTTTCGACCGGTGTGCGTCCCGGCGCAGAACTTTACGGCGCAGTTCTTGCAGCGCGCTCTGCGTCAATTCCCGTCGTCCTCGCCGACCGCGACATCAAAGTCACTCTAAAACGGACTTGGAGTTGCACGCCTTGGTTCCGAAAATTTTCTCTCATCGCATCGCTTTTTTCGAGCCTTTTTGACAAGACCGAAGTCAGCGAAGAAGAATTGAAACGCATCCGCGAACAAGATTCATTGTCATCGATGATGCAAGAATTTGGGAAAACTTTCCCCGAAGTCAAATCGGTTTTAATTGACGAGCGCGATCAATATCTCGCCAGTCGAATTCGCAATGCTCCGGGCAAAAAAATTCTCGCCGTCGTCGGCGCAGGTCATGTCGCAGGCATCAAAAAAATTATTGAAGAAAATTTACCGCTTCCCGCCGAAGAAAAATTGTGCGAAATCAAACCGTCTTCGCCGATTTTTAAAATCCTCGGTTGGACAATTACCGCAGCGATTATCGCTTCGATTATCGGCGTCGGCATCCATTCGGGTTTGGATAAAGCGGGCGAAGTCACTCTCAACTGGTTTTTATATACAGGCGGCGGAGCAATGCTCGGAGCCATTATCGCAGGCGCACATCCGTTCGCAATTTTAACCGCACTTGTCGCCGCTCCATTTACAGGGCTTACGCCTCTCATCGGCGTTGGATTTTTCGTCGCCCTTGTGCAAGCGTATATGCGACCGCCACGCGTTTCGGAATTTGAAACCGTGACCGAAGATATTTGGAAAGTTTCTCGTTGGTGGAAAAATCGCGTCACACGAATCATTCTCTGCTTTTTACTTCCCGGCTTCCCCGCTATCATCGGCAAAATCATCGCCCTCGTGGGAATTTATAAAGCATTCTAAATTCCCTGCACGGAGTGCGCTAAATTTCTCTTTGCAAATTATCTGTTAATGAAAAATCGTCTTTGCCTTCGACGATTTTTCTTTTTTCAGCGGGGCTTTTTTGTTTGATGAGCGCTTCTAAACGCAAAGCATCGTGCTTGGTTTTAAGTTCAAAAACTTTGAGAATTTTTTCTGGAGGAAAAGCGCGTGTAAATTTTGCGCCTTTGCCCGCGCAATGCGTTTCAAAACGTTTTTGCACATCCGTTGCGTAGCCGGTATAAATTCGCCCGCCTTTGCATTCTAACATATAAACGTAATGTGGCATTTTAAAATTTTAATTTTCGGAATTTACTGATTTCGCATTTGCCGAAACTTTTTGAATTTCTTTCAGCTGCAAATAAAATTCTGCAATCGCAGTAATCATATAAGGCGCGACCCAAAGATAAGCGATTCCCAATGTGAAAAATCCCAAAAGAATCCACGGCCAAAAATGCAACATCAATTTAAATAATTCCATGCGGTGTCCCGCCATCCATTTTTGACTTTCACAAATCGCTTGAAGCGGTGAATATTCCGGATGATCCATTAAAACAAACGGCGTCATCGCATACGAAAACCATTTGATAATTCCTGGAATAATGAGAAGGCAAGTCCACAGCGTCGTAAAAATTCCCACGAGAAACGTCGTCAAAAAGACTTTGAAAAAATAAGAAAAGCCGTTGCTAAATCCAACAAAAAGTAACTTCAACAATTTTTTGCGGCTGCGGGCAATTTCATAAAAACAAGCGATAAATCCAAATTGCAAAACCGGAGTCAGGCACAGATAAATAAAAGTCAATAAAAGCTGTAAGCGAGAATTCGGCGGAGCACTTCCTTGTGGAATGCAAGCGATCATCGAAACAACCCAATACACAATACAAGCGAGCGCGCCAAAGCCCCACGCTTCTGCTAGTTTATCGCAAGCCGTTTCTTTAATTTTTCTCGGATTTAATTTTTGCATTATTTTAATTTAAAATAATTTTTCGTTGGTTATAAACGGACTGTCCGCCGTTACAAACGCGAGCCATTACACAAGCGATGAAAAATGCCGGAAGTGCATCAAAGCCAAAAACTTCGCAGCCGATTAAAATCGGAGCGAGAAGAGTTTTCGTTGCACTGCCAAAAACTGCAGCGTATCCAAGCGATGCAGCGAGCGGAATCGGAATTCCAAATGCAGCCGCAGCGACGACTCCAAAAGTTGAGCCAATGCTAAAAAGCGGAGTCACTTCGCCGCCTAAAAATCCCGCAGAAAGAGTGAGAATCGTTAGCAAAAATTTGAGAATCCAATCGTAATTTTGAATGCCCGAAGCCACGCCATTTTCTGCAAAAGCGATGTCGATTAAATTCGTGCCAAGTCCAGAATAACGCCCTTGCCAAAGCAAAAGGAAAAGTGCGCTAAGAACAATTCCCATCATCAAAATGCGGCGCATTGAATCCGGAAATTTTTTTGCAAAAAAATCTTTTGAAAGTTGCAGCACTTTGGCGAAGCAACCACCGACAATGCCAAATAAAATGCCAAGTCCCGCGATTTTTAAAATCAATGAAATGTCAAGTCCATCGTGAAAAAGCATCGCGTTTACGCTGGTTCCAAAATGCGTTTGCAATAATTCATTTAAATCGACGGAAAATTTTTCGAGCCCGAGAAGATTTGAAACTTTGCATGCGGTAAACGCTGCCGCAGCAGTCGGGAGAAGCGATTTGAAATCGAGATAACCGATGACTAAAACTTCGAGCGCAAATGCCGTCGCGGCAAAAGGAATTTGAAATAATCCCGAAAAGCCTGCGGCCATTCCTGCGACAAGTAAAATATGCGATGCACCTTCAATCGGTAATTTTCGGCTGATGAAATTTCCCACGGTTCCGCCGATTTGAACAGCAACTCCTTCGCGCCCAGCGCTTCCGCCAAAGAGATGAGTCGCCCATGTTCCAATCATCACCAAAGGAATGAGTTGCAAAGGAATTTTTGATTCCTTTCCTTGTCCAACTGCAAAAACCAAACTCATTCCGCGTGAAGAATCCTTTCCCCATTTTCGATAAGCGAAGACAATTCCCGCCCCGACAAGAGCGAGCGCCGGAATAAAATAAAGCGGATAAGTAGAACGCAAATCGCCCGCAGCCAAAAGGACGCGTCCAAAGAGCGCCATCAATGCGCCCACAAAAGCGCCGAGCAAAATCGCAATTCCTGTGAGCGCCGGAAGCGAAAACCACTTTTTAAAAAATTCGCGGACTTTTGCTTGCATCCGTTCCTTCGCCATTTTCATCATCTGCTCTTTCAATTCAGGTGGCATATTGGCGAATTGTTCTTTGAACTGATTGTACTTTCCAAAATCTTTAAAATTCATACGGCAAAATTAGAAACTCTTCCGAGTCATTTTAATGTGTAATTTTTTGTAATCGCATGAAGAAGTGCGCGGCAACCTTCTTCAACATCGTCCCATGTCGCTTGAAAATCGCCCGTGTACCAAGGATCTGCGACATCGCGATTTTCCCCCGCCCATCGCAAAAGCAAAGAAATTTTTCCTTTGCCTTCACTTTGCATTTCGCGTTCGTAAATTGTTTGCGGTAAAATCCAACGTAAATTTCGCAGATTATTTTTATCCATGACGATAATGTAATCGTAATCCGCATAATCTTTCGCAGTCATTTGCCGCGCTGTTTTTCCGCTGCAATCAATGCCGTGCAAAGCAAGCATTCTTTTGGCGGGCGGATAAACCGCATTTCCAATTTCTTCGGTACTCGTCGCCGCCGAAGCGATTTTAAAATCCTCTGCTGAAAAATTTTGCGGAAGCTTTTCTGTTTTCACCAAATTTTTCATCACAAATTCCGCCATCGGACTGCGACAAATATTGCCATGACAAACGAATAAAATGCGAATCATTTTTTCTGCGCCCTTTGCTGAAGTGCTGTCGTATTGCGTTCCCAAAATACACCGTCAGCGTAGCCTTGAATCGTCACATCCTTTTCTGCCATTTCAAGGCGTTTTTCTGTCCAGCAACAATACTGTTCATTTTGCTCGATGCCGACATAATGTCTGCCCAATTTTTTTGCCGTTACCGAAGTGGAACCCGAACCTAAAAAAGGATCCAAAATAACATCGCCGGGATTTGAACTTGCGAGAATCAATTTGGCGAGAAGCTTCTCGGGCTTTTGCGTCGGATGCGCTGTGTTTTCGGGCATTGACCAATACGGAATGGAAATATCGTCCCAAAAATTCGACGGATAAGTATTGCGAAAATTTCCGTCTTCGGTTTCTTCCCAATCTTTCGGCGCGCCATCTACTTTATACGGCGCCACGACTTTTCTTCGAATTTTTACCGCATCGACATGAAATGTATAATCCGCAGAATTGGTTGCAAACCAAATATCTTCCATTCCATTTTTCCAATTTGAAAGGGCGCCGCGACCTTTTTCACGTTGCCACGTAATGCGATTTTGAATATGAAAATGCGACTTCAAAACTTTCTCAATCGGAAGGCTCGATTTCCAATCGCAGCAAACATAAATCGTAGCGTTTTCTTTTAAAAGGGGCTTCACCCGTTGAATCCAACTTTCCGTATATTCTTCGTAGAGTTCATCCGAAGTTTTCTTGAATTGATTGCCGTGATAATTTTTCGCCAAATTATACGGCGGATCCACAATCAATAAGTCCACAAAATTTTCGGGAAGAAGCGTCAAATTTTGAAAGGTATCGCCGACAATTGTTTTATCTAGAATGTTTTCAAGTTTTGCTTTTTCAAACAAACGAACACAACGGTCCAAATAAATTTTTCCTTCTTCTACCGTCATATCAATCGTTTTATTTCTTTCGGCTTTCACAATTTTCCTCTCAATTTTTTAACGGCAAATTTCAATTACCGCGGAATGGCGGCGATGAGTTTTTGCGTATAAGCTTCTTGCGGCTGCAAAATGACATCGCGACTTTTTCCCGTTTCGACGATACGACCCAAATGCATTACGGCGACGCGTTCCGTATATTGCGCAACAAGTCCCATGTTATGCGTAATCAAAAGCACTGCCGTTTTTGATTCTTGCGCCATTCTCTTGAGCACTGCAAGAACAGCCGCTTGCACCGTTACATCTAAAGCCGTCGTCGGTTCGTCAGCGATAATGAGTTCTGGTTCTGGAATAAGCGCCATCACAATGCAAATGCGTTGCAACATGCCGCCGCTCATTTCGCACGGATAACCGTTTAAGACGCGTTCCGGATCGGCAAATCCCGCTGACTTTAAAAAACTTCGAATTTTTTCGAGCGCTTCTTTTGGGGGAATTTTCGGAATCGCTTCGAGCAGTTGACTTTTTATCGTCCGCACCGGATCGAGCGCTTGCATCGGTTCTTGAAAAATGACCGCGATTTTTTTTCCGCGAATTTGCTGCAATTCTTTTGTAGACATTTTGAGCAAATCCATTCCGTGAAATTTTGCAGAACCCGAAATGACTTTTGCAGAAGGCCGCGGCAATAGCCCGAGAAGACTCATCGAGGTGACGCTTTTTCCGCTGCCCGATTCTCCCACGAGCGCAAAAAATTCGCCCGGAAAAATTTCAAACGAAACATCAAAAGTCACTTGCTTCGGTGGCGAAACGCCGAATGCAACAGAAACATTTTCAACGGAAAGAATCGGCTCATTCATAGCGGTCTCCTGATTTCGGATCCATCGCATCGCGGATTCCTTCGCCGACAAAAGTCGTGAGCAGAAGAGTTACAAAAAGCGCAGCGACCGTGCAAATCGAAATCCACGGCGCATATAAATTATTCAAGCCTTCGCTCATGAGTTCGCCCCAACTCGGCGTAGGCGGTTCTAAACCAAAGCCCAAAAAATCAAGAGAAGTTAAACTGCCGATGCCGCCGATGAGAGTAAACGGAAAAAGAGAAATCACCGGCGTAAGCGCATTCGGTAAAATTTCGCGGAAGAAAATATGCAACCTTCCCATGCCGAGCATTTTCGCCGCTTTCACATACGCCATCGATCGCAATTTTAAATATTCTGCCCGCATATAATAACTGAGAGAAATCCAATTAAAAATCGCCATCACCGCAATTAAAAGCAAAAAACTTCGCCCATAAATAGAGCCGATTAAAATCACCACATACAAGAACGGAAGCGATGACCAAATTTCAATTCCGCGCTGCATAAAAATATCCCATTTCCCGCCGAGATATCCTTGAATGCCGCCGATAACGATGCCGAGAAATGTCCCAAGAAATGTGAGAAGCAAACTAAAACTCATGCAAATGCGAAAGCCGTGAATCAAACGTGAAAGCACATCGCGTCCGTGCGCATCGGTTCCCAAAAGATGATTTTTTCCCGGCGCAAATGGAGGCGTTCCTTCCAAAGAAAGATCTGCTTTTAACGGATCTTGTGCAATAAGAGGCATTAGCGCCCACACATTTTTTCCTGCCGTTTTTGCATCGGCAATCAACTGCGGATAATCCGGTTCCGTTTGAAATTCTCCGCCGAATTCTGTTTCGGCATAAGTCACAAATGCTGGAAAATACGTTTTTCCTTCGAAGCGTAAAATCAGCGGTTCATCGTTTACAAGCCACGGCGATGTGAGCGAAAACGCATACAAAATAACGAGCGCCCAAAACGAATAAAAGGCAAGCTTGTTCTTTTTGAACAACGCAAATTTTTTCTTCATTTCTGGTGAAATCTGCATCAGCTAAACCGAATCCGTGGATCGACAAGTGTATAAAGAATATCGCTAAAAAGGCGACCAAACATCGTGAGAATACTCGAAAGTAAAATCACTCCCATGACGACATTATAATCGCGATTCACCATCGAATTATAATAGAGAAGTCCCATGCCATCGATGTCAAAAACTTTTTCGACAAGAAGTGCGCCCGCAAAAAGAAGAGTGAAAATTTCGGAAAGTCGCGTCACAATCGGAATCAGCGCATTGCGCAATGCGTGCTGCACAAGAGCCCGCCGAAAACTCATTCCCTTCGCCATCGCCGTCCGCATATAATCGCGTCCGAGTTCTTCGAGAACGCTATTTTTCATGAGGAAAGTTAAAAACGCAAATTCGCTAATCATATAGCAAATCATCGGGAGCGTCCAATGCAAAAGAATGTCGCCGATTTTTCCCATAAAAGAAAGATCTTCAAAATCTTCGGAAACGATCCCGCCGAGCGGAAAAATATTGAAAAAAGATCCGCCTGCAAAAAAGATAATGAGAAGAATTCCCAGCGCATAACCCGGCATCACGTAGCCCGAAAAAATGGCGACCGAAGAAATTTTATCCACCGCAGAATGATTCTTCACCGCTTTCAAAAGACCGAGCGGAATGCAAACCAAATAACTTAAAAAGAATGAAGTAAAACCAAACGCTAACGAAATCGGGAATCGCGAAGAAATCACATCCCAAACGGGAAGCCCGTAAGTATAAGAAGTGCCGAGATCTAAATGAAGCACATTCCAAAGCCAATTTAAGTAACGTTCCCAAGCGGGTTTGTCAAATCCAAAATAACTTTGAATTTGCGCAATTTGTTCGGGAGAAATCGCCTTTGAAGCCGAGACGCCACCGTGCGATGCCGCAGCCGATTGCACTTTCGCAATCATTTCTTCAACAGGTCCGCCCGGGATGAGCTGCACCAGCGCAAAGCACACAATCGTAATTCCCAAAATCGTGGGAATCATTAAAAGGAGTCTGCGGATAATGTAAGCCTTCATCGCGTCAAAGTTAAAAAATTCCCTTCGCCATTTTTCGTTTTCGCATTTTGCATTTCCATTTTTAGAATCTTCGCCGTTTCATTTTTCCCGATTTCGCAAAAATTTTTTCCGAACAATTTTCCTTTTTCCGATTTTTCATCGCTTTTTTAATGAAAATTTTTGATTACAATTTTCAAAAAATGCCCAAAATTCTCATAAAAACGCCAAAATTTCGCCATTTTCTGCAGGATGCACTTTTACCCTTGACAAAAAGCAAAAAAATTACTCTCTTTGGTGAGCAAAAACTGAAGTTTAACCCTTTTTGGAGATAAGCACATGCCTTGCGGAAAGAAAAGAAAGCGTAAGAAGATTGCGACCCACAAACGTAAAAAACGTCGTCGTCGTGATCGTCAGAAGAAGAAAATTCGCTAGTATTAGCTAATTCTTTCCGAAGACATACGGAACGAAAAGGAATGCCCCAAAGCATTCCTTTTGTGTTTTAAATGCAAATGCGCAGCCATTTTCGTTCGCAGCATTTTTGTTAGCGCAATTCTCATTTTAAATTTGAATTCCACTTTACCCGAAAATTTTTGTGTTAGAATCGATCGAAGGCACTCTGAAGAACATTACATTTCGAAATCCCGAAAATGGTTTTTCGGTGTTGCGTTTTACGGTCGAAGGCGAAGTGAAACCGGTCACAGTCACGGGAAATTTTCCGGATCTTTCCGTCGGCGAATCTTTCCGTATGGAAGGCGAATGGAAAACGCATCCTAAATATGGAAAGCAATTTGCTTGCATTAAAAGCGAACCGTTTTTTCCGGAATCGGGCGCAGGACTTGTCGCTTATTTAGGCGGCGGACTTTTCAAAGGAATCGGTGAAGCGACTGCAAAACGTTTAGTCGATACTTTTGGAAACGATCTCGTTCACATTTTGGACGGCGGCGGCGACGAAATTGCGAAGAAAAAAATCAAAGGATTTTCGGGGAAAAAAGTCGCCCAATTTTTAGAAGATTGGAAGAAGCTCCGCGAAAGCCGCGAGACGATGCTTTTCCTTTACGGACACGGAATTTTTGGAAGCGTTGCGCTTCGACTTTGGCGACAATACGGGCAAAATACAATTGAAATTATTTCGCAAAATCCTTACATTCTCTGCGAAGAAGTTTGGGGAATCGGATTTGTCAAAGCCGATGAAATTGCGCGCAAAGTCGGCTTTCCCGAATGGGATGAATCGCGTTTGGAAGCGGGAATTTGTTACAGCATTTTTAAAGCGTCTTCGAGCGAAGGGCACACGTATTTGCCCCGTGAAAATTTGCTTTTAAATGCCGCGAAAGAATTACGTTTAACGATGGATTCGCAAGAAGCATTTGAAGATTTATCGTTTGCGCTCGATTCCCTTTTAAAATCTCAAAAGCTCGAAGAAGACAACGGAAAAATTGCAATTCCAAATCTCGCCCGCGCCGAAAATTTTATTGCGGAATTTATCAGCAGCCGCATTCAAAACAAAAGCAAAGACGACCCGAAAGAATTGGAAGCTTTCCTTTCGGCTTTTGAAAAAGAGCAAGGTTTTACATACGATCCCGTTCAAAAAGCGGGAATTATTCAAGCGTATCAAAGTCGCATTTTCATTATCACCGGCGGACCGGGAACTGGAAAAACGACTTTGCTCAAAGGCATTTTAGCGCTCGCCGAAGCAAACGAAGTCGATGTCACTCTTGCTGCTCCCACAGGGCGCGCAGCGAAGCGAATGCAAGAAGTCACCGGCCACGATGCGCGCACATTGCACCGTCTTCTCGAAATCAATCCCGAATCTAGGCGCTTTATGCGCGACGAAAATTTTCCACTCGAAACAGGAATCGTTATCGTCGATGAATTTAGTATGGTCGATTCTTGGCTTTGCGCGGGACTGATGAAAGCGATTTCGGAGCGAACACATTTGGTTTTAATCGGCGATAAAGATCAGCTGCCGAGCATTGGACCGGGAAATGTTTTGCGCGATTTATTGAGCATCGCAGAAATTCCAAGCATTCGATTGGAACGTATTTTTCGTCAAGCAGGCGGAAACGATATTGCCGAAAAAGCAACGCAGATTAATCAAGGTTTTAAACCGTCGCCATTAAGCGGAAATAATTTTCATTTTACTCCTTTTGATTCGCCCGAAGAAGCGCAGACGATTTTATCTGAGCTCATTTTAAAAACCATTCCGCAGACGATGAAAGCGTCGCCAAAAGATTTGCAAATTTTGGTTCCGATGCACAAAGGTCCGCTCGGCACTATTGAATTAAATTCTTTCTTGCAAAAGTTGCTAAATCATTCTCGCAAAGAATTTATTTCTCAAGGCATTCATTGGAAAAGCGGCGACCGCGTAATGCAACTGCGGAATAATTACGAGAAAAATGTTTTCAACGGCGACATCGGAAAAATTATCGCAGTCGAAAAAGAAGACAAAAAAATCACCGTCGATTTTGATGGACATTTAGTCGGTTACGAAGGCGATGAACTTTTGGAACTTTCTCTCGCGTATGCGTGCACGATTCACAAAAGTCAAGGCAGCGAATATTCTGCGGTCATTCTCGTTCTCGATTCTTCGCATTATCGGATGCTGCAACGCAATTTACTTTACACCGGAATTACGCGAGCAAAAGGACATGTTTGGATTCTTTCGCGCGGTGGAGCTTTTGACGAAGCGGTTCGCAATAATCGGATGCAGCAACGCTTTACGCGCCTTCCCGAATTTATTACAAACAAATTAAAAAGCGAAGGAATTTCCGTTTCAAAAAATCCTTCGCCTTTTGAAAAATTCTTAAAATTTTTGAATGAATAAAGCGCCGTTTTCACGACGCTTTTGATTTTACTTTTTCCCGGTACTTCCAAAGCCGCCGCGACTTTTATCTTCTAAAACCGTTTCGACAAAATGAAGTTTCGGTTGATTTTCTAGAATGCGGAATTGTGCGATGCGACTTCCTTTTTCGATTGTCACATCTTCGGTTGCATACACAGGCATTTTCCACCAGTCATCTTTACCGCAATAACTGCCGTCTACAACGCCGACAGAATTGACTTGTAAAATTTTCCAGTTTTTAAATGTTGAACTCCGCGGTGCGATATGCGCTTCGTAGCCAGCGGGAAGCTTCATCGCGACACCCAAATGGATGAGTTTAAACTCTCCTTTTTTCAGAGTGACCGTTTCCGCTGCGCTCAAATCAATCCAATCCGATTTTCCGCCGATATATTCCAAACGAGGAATCGAATCGTCTAAGTATTGAATTTGAATTGTCTCTTCAGCCATTAGAGTAATTCCTTGCGCAATTCTTCAGCCGATTTCGTAGAAAGATATGCGGGCGGCACATCCAAAACCGTTGTGCAGCCGCGAACGCCAGCGTGATACATCCGCATCATCGCACGGGCATAAGCCACAAGAACGCTCGATGTAAATGCCGGATTCGAATCCAATTTCAAACTGTATTCGATGATATTTTTGTATTCGCCGTCCCAACCGGTTTTTCCCGAACGGATGACGAAACCGCCGTGAGCCATTCCCGAATGATTTTTTGCAAATTCTTCTTCGTCGATAAAATGCACCGTCGTATCGTATTCATCAAAATAATTCGGCATCGTTTTGATTTGCTTTTCAACAGAAGCGGCATCGGCGCCCGCTTCCAAGACGACGAAAACTTCGCGCGTATGCTTTTGACGCGTTGAAAGTTCTGGATTCGATCCGCTGCGAACTGTTTCAAGCGCGCTCTCTACAGGAATCGTATATTGCTTAGCATTTTTCACGCCCGCAATGCGGCGCACTGCATCGGAGTGACCTTGCGAAACGCCTTTGCCCCAGAATGTATAAGTTTTTCCATCGGACAAAAACGATGTAGCAAAAACGCGATTGAGCGAAAACAGACCCGGATCCCAACCGACAGAAATCATCGCAATTTTTCCTGCGGCTTTTGCTGCTGCATCGACATTTGCAAAATGCTGCGGAATTTTTGCATGCGTGTCAAAGCTATCGACGACATTAAAAAGCTTCGCAAATTCCGGAGTTTGCTTCGGCAAATCGGTTGCGCTTCCACCGCAAAGAATCATCACATCGATTTTATCTTTCCAATTTGCAGCGTCTTCAATTTTTACCACCGGAACGCCTGCAGTCAAAAGTTTAACCGAAGACGGATCGCGCCGCGTAAAGACTGCGGCAAGTTCCATATCGGGAGAATTTTTTACAGCGCATTCCACGCCGCGACCTAAGTTTCCATAACCGAGAATGCCAATTTTAAGCATAGAGATTCCTCTTGATTTGTTGCGGAATAAATTTAGAAACATTCTTTTTTTCTCCAAATCTTTTTTTTGATTTTTTCTATCAAAGAATCCGCGATTTTCCTTTTTCGGTTTCATTCTCTTTTTTATTTTTCTACCTTTTCTATATGAAACTTTTTCATTTTTCATTTTTGACTTTGTTGATTTTCACGGTTTCTGCGGCAGCAGAAATTGTTCCGCCGCAAGGTTCTTCGCATTGGGCAAATCGTTCGGATTTTTTTGCAAAAAATTTGCAATCCGAAAAAGCGACAGAAGCGTGGACTTATCAATTTATTTTTGATAACGGAACGCGGGCATACGTCAATTATGCGACGATTATCATCCCGACATCGGGGAAAAAAATCGGCTGCGATATTGCAATCACCGGACTCAAAGGGAAAAATTCCAATATCGGTCGGCAATATCCGCTAGAACGTTTGAAAGAATTGAAAGATCAAAATAAAATTTCCATCAAAGACGAATATATCATGGAAGGCATTCCCGGAAAAAATCATCGGGTACTCTTCACCGCAAACAAAGATGGCTTCGGAAAATTTTTGTTGGATGTGACTTTTACAAGCGCACAAAAAGGAAAAGTTCCGGGAAACGGAAATTGGAAAATTAACGGGCAAACTTATGGCGCAGCCGTTCTCATTCCTTACGGACGCGTGAGCGGAAAAATTGCACACGACGGCGACACTCTCGAAGTCAAAGGCTACGGCTATTTAGAACACACTTGGCAAACCGGAAACGCAACCGATCTCGCAGTCCGCGCGTTTAATGTGAGCGAAGCTTCGAAAGGCGCATACGCCGGAAGAATCGCCATCGACAAAGACGGAAATCCGTTCGGCTATTTCATGCAAAAAAATGCAGAAGGCACGACGATACTTTTCCCGAAGAACATTCTTGCGGGCGAAAAAAATTACGACGGCGAAGACTTTCCAAAATCAGCGTTCAAAATCATTTGGCAAAATTCTCCGGACACTTTGACTTTGGATATGACCAAGCCCAAACAAAAATTTTCGATGCTCGAAAATTTTGACGGTTGGTTTGCGAAGAAAGCGACAAAGCTAATGCTCGGCGGCGAAATTTTCTTTTGGCGCGGACGCACAAAATCAAACGGAAACATCTTCGATTGGAATTTAACCGGAATGTAATTGCAAAAATTTTTTGCGCTTTCACAAACACAAAATTATGACAAAATTTCGTCCCTGCATCGACATTCATCAAGGCAAAGTAAAACAAATTGTCGGCGGCACGCTTTCGGATTCGGAAACTCCGCTGACGCATTTTACAAGCGAACATTCTCCGGCGTATTACGCAGAACTTTATCAAAAAGACGGACTCCGCGGCGGCCACGTCATTATGCTCGGCAAAGGCTGCGAAGCCGCTGCGAAAGAAGCGCTTGCCGCTTATCCAAATGGTCTCCAAGTCGGCGGCGGAATTAACCCGACGAATGCGCAAACTTTTTTAGACGCGGGCGCAAGTCATGTTATCGTCACCAGTTGGATTTTTGACGGCGCTATTTTGAATTTTGAAAAAGTGAAAATTCTTTCTGAAGCCGTTGGAAAAAATCATTTGGTTTTGGATTTGAGTTGTCGCAGAACTCATTCGGGTTGGAATGTGGCGACGAATCGTTGGCAAACGATTACCGATGCCGTTGTCGATGAAAATCTTTTGCAAAAACTCGCCGCTTTTTGCGATGAATTTTTGGTGCACGCAGCCGATGTCGAAGGACTTGAGCGCGGCATGGACGAAGAATTAGTTCGCTTCTTGGCCGAAAAATCTCCGATTCCCGTTACATACGCAGGCGGAGCAAAAAGCATTGACGATTTAATTCACTGCAATGCGATTTCAAATGGAAAAGTCGATTTGACAATCGGCAGTTCTTTGGATATCTTTGGCGGAACAGGTACACGTTATGCAGAATGCGTTGAATTCAACAAACGACAAAACGGTTAATTTGCAAGCGACCGATTCTCGCCCGCCGATTTTTGGAAGAATCGTCACCAGCGTTTTCCCAAAACTTTTTGCGTTTAAACATCAGCCACCCGGAAACATTCGCACCTGTATGATTCCGCCGGTTGTCTTTTGGGAAGTACTTCACAATTTGCCGAAGCTTCTCAAGCTGCGTTATTATTTAAAGAAAAAACGCCAAGCGCATTCTCCCGATGACATCGCCGTCGCCTTTTATTCGGATAATTTAGACGAAGTCAACGGGATTGCAAATAATTTGCGCCACGTCATTTCTTTTATGCGGAGTCACGGCTACAAAGCAGCTCTTGCGGGGAACGCTTTTAATACGCGTTCTCGCGGCGTCATCGAAAATGGCTACGTCATTCTTTTGCCGCGCATTTTCAGTATGGAGCAACTCGGCTACGCCAATAGCGAACTCGCCATTCCGCATATCAGTCCTATTTTGCGTTTGATCAAACGTTACCCGATTGATATTATCGAACTCGAAACGCCGAGTCCTGGCGCTTGGGCAGTTGCATTCTGCGCAAAAATTGCAGGCATTAAAGTCATCAGCCATTACCGCACCGATGTTCCCACTTACACAAAAACTTTGGTCAAAGCCAAATGGATGCATCGTTATGTGTTAATGTTAATGCAAATTTTCTACGGATTTTCGCGTCCAGTCGTAAGTCCTTGCAAAGATTACAAAGAAATTTTGCACAACGATATTAAGGTGCCATTAAAAGACATCGAAATTATTCGACGTGGAATTCCGCTCGAAAGTTACAGTCCCAATTTCCGCGGAAAAGGAACATGGGAAAAATTTTCAAACGAAAAAGGCAAAATGCGATTTGTTTGCGTCGGGCGAATTTCCAAAGAAAAAAATCTTCCGCTGCTCAAAAATTTATGGATGGAATTTCGCAAAACGCATGACGATGCAGAGCTTATGTTCGTCGGCGACGGTTGGTATTTAGACGAACTCAAAAAAGATTTTGCCTCGGCACCCGAAGTTCATTTTGCAGGAGTTCAAGGCGGAGAAACTCTCGCCGGGCTTTACGCCGATGCTGACTTTTTACTTTTCCCGAGTACGACAGATACATTTGGCAATGTCGTCGTCGAAGCGCTTGCATCGGGAACTCCCGCAATTGTCAGCGATAAAGGTGGCCCGCAAGACATCGTTTTCGAAAAAGGCTGCGGATACATTCTCCCGGGCGATGATCCGCACGCGTGGATGCAAAAACTCGAAGAATGCGTTGCTCTCAAAAAAGACGAAACCGCTTATCAAAAAATCCGCGAAAATGCCTACGAACGCAGCAAAGATTTCACCTTAGAAAAAGCAGCTGCAGCCCAGTGGGAATTTTACAAAAAGGTTTACCACAACGCTTACCTCGGCAAATAAAAATCTCTGCGAATGGTTTTTAGAAAACCGCGAATCGTTTCCATGGCGGCCAAAAAATTTGCGCATAAAACGCGACCCGTATGCGGTTTGGATTAGCGAAACGATGTTGCAGCAGACGCAAGTTTCTGCTGTAAAAGAAGCTTTTGAAAAATGGATGCACGACTTTCCGACCGTAAAAATTTTAGCGGAAGCGAGCGAAGAAAATGTACTCATTCATTGGCAAGGTTTAGGCTATTATAGCCGCGCCAAAAATATTCACAAGACCGCAAAAATCATCGCACAAAACGGCGAAAATTTTCCAGAAACCCGCAAAGAATTGGAAGCGTTACCGGGCATCGGCGCCTATACGGCGGGCGCGATTTTAAGCCTCGCCTTTCATCAAAACGAATCCATTCTCGACGGCAATTTAGTTCGCATTTTCGCCCGTTTAAATTTGTTTTCTTTTTTGCCCGATGCGGGGAAAACCGAAAAAAAATCTTTCTGGGATGAAGCGAGAAAATGGGCGACGATTCAAAATGCTTTTCTTACAAACGAAGCATTGATGGAACTCGGCCGGAAAATTTGCAAAAAGTCAAATCCCGATTGCAAAAATTGTCCGCTGCAAAAAATTTGTCGCGCAGCGATTGAAAATCGCCAAGAAGAATTTCCTGTGAAGAAAAAAATGCAATATGAATCGTGGCTTGGATTTGCGCTTGTCGTAAGCGATTCTCATGAAAATTTTTTGCTTCAAAATTCTCCCGATTCGCCGTTTTTCAAAAATCAATGGACATTTCCGCTTTTTGAAAATGCCGATATTTTCCGCGAGAATTTTCCGGGAATCATCGAAAATATCATCCCGCCCGAAACGATTCAGCACATCGCTTGGGGAAAATCTTTTGAGCATTCCATTACCCGTTACAAAATTCGCTGCCGCATTTTACAAGTCCAAGTGAAAAGCCGAAAAGATTTATCGGGCGAGTGGATTTCGAAAAAAGACATTTCCAAAAAAATCGTTTCTAGCTTCGGAAAAAAAATTCTTTCTTCTCTCGAATTTTCATCGCGAATTTAATTTCTTATTTTTGATTTTATGTTTCCCTTTCCCCAACTTTCCGCAGCCGAAGCCGCAGAACTTATCCGCCCAAACGAAATCGTCGGAGTTTCCGGTTTTACTCTTGCCGGTTATCCGAAAGCAGTTCCGCAAGCTCTTGCAGAACGCACCGAACGTTTGCACGCAAATGGCGAAGAATTTCAAATCACTCTTTTTTCGGGAGCGTCAACGGGAGATGAATGCGACGGCGCACTCGCCCGCGCCCATGCGATTCACTGGCGTGCGCCTTATCAATCCAATAAAAATTTGCGAAGCGCAATTAACTGCGGCGAAGTCCATTATACCGATGCGCATTTGGGAATGATGGGAAGACTCGTGCGAACGGGAGCGCTTCCCACGCCGACGACTGCGATTATTGAAGTCACCGATGTGACCGCTGACGGGAAAATCCGTCTTTCGATGTCTTGCGGAAATTCCGTTGAATTTTTGCAACGAGCGGACCGCGTCATTTTAGAACTCAATTCTCTTTATGGCGATGCACTTTTCGGAATGCACGATTGTTATTTGCCCGAACTTCCGCCGCATGCGTCACCAATTCCTGTTTCCCAAGTTTTGGACCGCGCTGGAAACGATTTTGTTCAAATCGATCCGAAGAAAATTGTCGGCGTTGTCCGCACAAATGTCGGCGATTCCATTCGTCCATTTACAGAACCCGATGCAATTTCCCAAACGATTGCGGGACACATTTTAGAATTCCTCGCCCACGAACGAAAAAAAGGAAGACTTCCCGCAAATTTACCGTATCAAAGCGGCGTCGGAAATGTGGCAAATGCCGTGCTCACCGCGATGGCTCGCGATTCAAAACAAGAACCGGTCAGCCTCTTTACCGAAGTCATTCAAGAAGCGGTTTTTGAGCTCATTCAAAACGATAAACTCGTCGGCGCAAGCGGTACAGCACTTACATGTTCATCGAACGCCCGCGAATATTTAAAAGCGGATGCGAATGCTCTCAAAAAGAAATTTATTTTGCGCGCACAAGAAGTTTCGAATCATCCCGAAGTCATCCGAAGACTCGGTGTGATTTCGATGAACACTGCCCTCGAATTGGATATTTTCGGCAACGTCAATTCGTCACACGTTTGCGGTTCTTCGATTATGAACGGCATCGGCGGCGCCGCGGACTTTTCTCGCAATGCGCTTCTCGGATTTTTCATGACGCCTTCAACGGCAAAAGACGGCACCATTAGCGCAGTCGTCCCTTACGTTTCTCATGTGGATCACACCGATCACGAAACAAACATTTTTGTCACAGAGCAAGGTCTCGCCGACCTTCGCGGACTTGATCCCGTTTCACGCGCCCGCTTAATTATCGACCGTTGCGCGCATCCCGCTTATCGTCCACAATTAAATGTTTTTTTAAATTACAGTTTAAATTCGGCAAAAGGAAAACACATTCCGATTGCTCTTGACCGAGCATTCAATATGCACTTGCGTTTTCTTTCTACCGGAACGATGGCAGAATAACTTTCCACTTTGAAATTCTATTTTTGCAAATGCAACTATAGTCTTTCAAAGGAACTCAAATGGCAATTAGACAAGAACTCCTTGATCAACTTGAAGAACGCAGAAAGTTTGCGCTTTCCTCAGGCTGCGGTCCGGAAAAGGCCGAAGCCCGTCACGCAAAAGGTCTTTTAACCGCCCGCGAACGCATTAGCGATTTAGTCGATGATGGTTCATTCCAAGAAGCGGGAATGTTCGTGGATCACGATGTCCGCGGTTTTGGTTTTGAAAAGAAGCATCTCGCTGGCGACGGCGTCGTCACCGGAATCGGCAATATCGATGGTCGTCCAGTTACCGTCATTTCGCAAGACTTTTTAGTCAGCGGCGGATCTCTCGGCAGCCGTCATGCGCAGAAAATGTCCGAAGCGATGCAGCGTGCCATTGAACTTGGCACTCCGATTATTTCTGTGAACGATTCGGGTGGAGCTCGCATTCAAGAAGGTGTGAAAAGTCTCGCTGGCTACGGAAAAGTTTTCCGCGCGAATGTTCTCGCATCGGGAGTCGTTCCGCAGATTGCAGTGATCGCAGGTCCTTGCGCCGGCGGTGCTTCTTATAGTCCCGCACTCATGGACTTCTGCATTCAGCTCAAAGACAATTCGAATATGTTCATCTGCGGTCCGCAGGTGATTAAAGCTTCGACCGGTGAAGAAGCTCCTCTCGAAAAATTTGCATCGGCAAATGCACACGCAACAGTTTCGGGAAATATTCACTTCGTCGCAAACGATGACAAGCATGCATCGCAAATCATCAAGAAGCTTTTGAGCTTCCTCCCGTCGAACAACGCAGAACAACCTCCGCACAAACTCACCGACATTACCCTCGAAGACGATAACGGCATGAACGAACTCATCCCATCCGATTCGAATCGTCCGCTCGATGCATACAAAGTAATCGAACGCCTCGTCGATGCCGGAGAATGGCTCGAAGTCAAACGCGACTTTGCAAAAAATATCATCACCGGTTTCGGTCGTATTAACGGCATGGTCGTCGGTATCGTCGCCAATCAGCCGACTTATAAAGCGGGCTGCTTAGACATTGATTCTTCGGACAAGGGCGCCGAATTCGTCATGTTCTGCGATGCGTTTAACATTCCAATCGTCACCTTGACCGATGTGCCGGGCTTTATGCCGGGTCTTGCTCAAGAACGCGGAGGCATTATCCGTCACGGCGCAAAGATGCTTTACGCTTATGCGTCTTGCACAGTTCCTCTCGTTACAGTCATTATGCGCAAGGCTTACGGCGGCGCATACATCGCAATGGCTTCGAAGGATCTCGGTGGCGATGTCGTCTTCGCGTGGCCGACTGCAGAAATCGCAGTGATGGGCGCCGAAGGCGCTGCAAAAATCATTTACAAGAAAGAACTTGCCGCAGCAGAAAACAAGGATGAACTCTATAAGTCCCTCGTTGCCGACTACCGCGAAAAGTTCTCGAAGCCTTATCAAGCTGCAGAATCGGGCATCATTACCGATGTCATCAATCCTGCAGAAACCAAGGCGAAAGTCTCTCTTGCTTTGAGAGCTCTGCTTTCAAAGCGGGTCAAACGTCCCAATAAAAAACACGGATTGAGTCCCCTATGACAACAACAGAACAACAAACAGGCGTCGTCAAGGCGACTGGTCCCTATCCCGTTCCCGAACGGTTTAAGGAACAGCTGGCCATTATGCCGGACTCGATTAGCGCTCCGATTAAAGAACAGTTGACTTTAATGCCCGATTCAACGGTCCTCGAGATCTACGAAGGCGGTCACAAGACTTCTGTCCTCTACAAGACGAACGCTCAATCGCGCGAAGCTAATGCCCGTCAAGACAGCGTACGAAAAGAAAACGGAGCAAATAATGCGCTCCCGATCGCCAAAGCAAAACTCGGTTCCAACTATGTAACGGAACAGGGCGAAGTTCAGCAATTCACGCTGGGCAAGTTGGCAGAATTCCAAGCGACGGGTCTTATCATCGTGATGATTGTGATCGTTTGCATCATGATTCTCACGTATTTGATGGGCTACGTGGTCAATAAGTTCATCGTTCCGCTGACAACGAAGAAGGCGCCGGAAGCTGCTCCTAAAGCTCCCGCTCCCGCAGTCGCTCCGGTGAAAATTGCCCCCGCACACTGCACCTTGGATCCGAATGCACCGAGCGTTCATCCGGGCTTTACCAACAAGCAGTTGCAAGCGTTCTTAAGCATCGCTGCCATTTCGGCTTTGGATATTCATCCGGGCCTTACGAACGAACAGTTGGCGATGATTTTTGCTGTTGCCGCAGCCGAAGTTCTCGGCGGTCCAGTGAAAGTCGTCAAATTCAAATCACAAAATTCGACCGAATGGGCTTGGACTGCTCAAGGTCGCGCAGAATTACAATACAACGGGCTCTAAGCTCAAGAGGATAACACTATGAAGAAAACCCTCCGCATCAGTTTTGAAGGTAAGAGCTACGACGTCGAAGTCGAAGTTCTCGACAACAATCAGGTCGCTCCGGTTGCAGTTGCTCCCGCCGCAGCCGCTCCAGTCGCCGCAGCACCCGTTGCTGCAGCAGCCCCCGCACCTGCACCTGCTCCCGCTGCCCCTGCCGCAGCCGGCACGCCGGTTCCGAGCCCGATGATGGGTATCGTGTTCAAGCTCAAGGTGAAAGTGGGCGATAAGGTAACGAAGAACCAAGAAATCGCCGTTCTCGAAGCGATGAAAATGGAAAACTCCATCATCAGCCCGTGCGACGGTACCGTTGCTTCCATCGATGTTAAGGAACAGGACTCGGTCTCGGAAGGTCAAGTCCTGATGACCATCGCCTAAAGGATTTCACCTATGAGCGGAATCATTAACTCAGTCACAGAGATGTTCACATCCGGAACCGGATTCTCGATGATCACGGGTCCGATGGTTGTGATGTGGATTGTCTGCTTTGTGCTGATGTACTTAGCCATCGTCAAGAAGTACGAACCGTTACTTCTTTTGCCGATTGCGCTCGGTGCACTTGCTGTGAATATTCCTACCCGCGGCTTTTACGAAGGCGGCTGGGGCATTGAAGGAATGTTTACTCCGACAGCAGGCTTGTACTATTACATTAGCCAAGGCATCCACCTGGAACTCTTCCCACCCATTATCTTCCTCGGCGTCGGTGCGATGACCGACTTCGGCCCTCTTATTGCAAACCCGCGGACTTTGATCCTCGGCGGCGGTGCACAATTCGGCGTGTTCATCACGATGTTCTGCGCAGTTGCCTTCGGCGGATTCTCTCTCGGTGAAGCAGCCTCGATCGGTATCATCGGTGGCGCAGACGGTCCGACTTCCATCTTTACGGCGAACAAACTTGCGCCGCATTTGATTGGACCGATTGCCGTTGCCGCTTATACTTATATGGCACTCGTGCCTTTGATTCAGCCGCCTATTATGCGCGTCATGACAACTCCGAAAGAACGCGTCATCCGCATGAAGAGCCTTCGCAAAGTTTCAAAGCTCGAACGCATTGTCTTCGCAGTGATGGTAATGATTGTTTGCGTGCTCGTCGTCCCCGATGCTTCGGCATTGATTATTATGCTGATGCTCGGAAATATCTTCAAGGAATCTGGCGTTGTCGAACGTTTGGTGAAGACTTCGCAGAATGAATTGATGAATATCGTCACGATTTTCCTCGGCACTTCCGTGGGGCTCACGATGTCTGCAGACATCTTCCTCCAACCGAAGACTTTGATGATTATCGCGATGGGCGTTGTCGCATTCGGCTTCTCCACTTTCGGCGGACTTTTGCTCGCCAAAATCATGAACAAGTGCTCGCCCAATAACCCGGTGAACCCGCTGATCGGTTCCGCAGGCGTTTCTGCAGTCCCGATGGCAGCACGCGTTTCTCAGGTCGAAGGCGCCAAATACGATCCGCAAAACTTCCTGCTCATGCACGCCATGGGTCCGAACGTTTCCGGTGTGATCGGCACTGCGATTTGCGCAGGCTACATGATTTCTCGCCTCGCTTAAGTTTTAGCGATTCACAAAAAAGTCCGAAGCAATTCGGACTTTTTATTTTTCCTTGAAAATTTCACGCAGCATTTTTCAAAAAAATTTTTCATTCCACTTTTTCTGCATTCGCAAAATTTTCATTTTTATCCAAATAAAAAAGCAGAACTATTTCTGTTCTGCCTTTCCGTTTTTAACATTCATTTTTCTCGCTAATCGATGCGGAAAATTTTCACATCCTTAATTTGGTAACGATTTCTATGCTTGCCTAAATTAAATTCTAAGCGGGCAAAAAGATCATCAACATAAGCGATATATTCAAATTCATACGATTTCCAAATCGTTTCCATTTGCACATGCCTCTGCAGCGCTTCAGTATGATAAGTATTATAGGAACCTAAACGCACGGTAATCTGCGTTGCGGAATCCGCAAATGCGGTAAAAATGAGTTTATAACGGCGCCCTTGAATTAGCGGAATATCTTCGTGAATTAGCTGCACACTATAACTATTCGTCCCCGCTTGCGTCACATTCACCGTCATGCTGTTATCCGCCAAACTCGTATCTGCAAAGCCGCCGAGTTGATTGACCAAAATCCAATTGCGATTGTCCGCAAAATTTCCATTTGAAACCCAGTTGGAATCGATAATATCATATCGCGAAAGCACAGAGTCATCAAAATCATCTTCCGTATTTCCATTCGAAAAATACGCAAGATGATGCGCTGCCGAGAAAGCCCGCGCAAAGCGCACCGTCAATGAATCCCAAAGAATGGAATTATGCAAAGCATCAAAACGAATCGTATCGCCGTCCATCGCTGCAGCAGTCATCGGGAGATCATTCACCCATTCTGCGACGCAGAAACGCACAGTAAGCGAAAGCGCTCCATTATCCGCAACATCCAACTGATTTTGTAAATAGCGAACTTCTAAAGAATCCAATCCCGCAAACGAGAATGTAAACGGCACATACGAACCCGCAATTTTTAACGAGCCCGTCATCTGCGGCTGTTCCGCTACCGGAGAAAAATGCGCACCGATTTCTTTTAAATAACCTGAGCCGTCAATTTCAATATCGCCAAATGCCGCTTTCCAATCATCGCGTCCATTTTCGTCTTCGGCGAATGCGATTTTCATCGGCGCTTCTACCGCATATTCCGGCCAAAGAGTTAAGCCTTCGGCAAGGTCAAATCCCACGTAGATGTAATAGCTCGAATACGCAGAAAGCCGCCACAAAGAAAGGCTTAAATCATCCACGAGAACCGAATCCGATTCCGAAGCCATTTTCGCAAAGCCATTTTTCGGCTTCGCACCGTAATCCACCACAAAATGCGCTTCAAAAGAATGTGCTTGAATTTCGGGATTTCCAATTTCAATTCCCGCTTGATCCGACGAATTGCTACACGCCAAAAAAATGAAGGCGTATAAACCTAAACCAAATATGCCGAATCGTTTTGCGCGCATTACATTCCTCGCGTTAAAGGAAACAGCTGGATGTTCACTTGAACAACCTCATCGCCTGTTCCCGCTTCACTAGAGAAATCTAATAGTTCTTTGCGCATAAGTTGCAAATGTTTTTTTAAAACTGGAAAATCTTTGGCTTGAATCGCAAATGTCACCGCAGAAATATCGCGTTTTTCCGCGGGAACCGTTTCCATCGACTCTTTCGCTAGATCGAGCATTTGCCGATGATAATTGCGAACAAGCATTCCTTTCGCTTCGTCATCGGTCGTAAGCAACGAATCCGCTTGACGATAACCGTTCGCCGTTTTCCGAATTAAACCCAACGAGGTCAATAATTTCAACGATTCCGCAGCCTGAGCCGGAGTAATCGTCCCGCCGAGATGACGCGAAATCCATTCGGGCGCAGGATTAAAATTTTTGAGCTCCACCAATTCGCGGATAACGGAATGATACCATTCTGTAAAAATGCGAAATTGCGCTTCGTCCAATTTATGAAGCCTTGAACCCGGAGTTGCCTTCACCAAATTCGCGTAATAGAAAGATTTTTCGGAATCGGTTTGCGCTTGATTAAAGAAGACCAAATTTTCAAAATAAACCGCACGTTCGTCCGTTAAATTCAAACCTTGGACGATTTTTATCACCGTCGTCTTCGTGATATTGCGCTTTCCATCCATCACCAATTTCAAATGCGCATGACTCGAAAGCCCCGCTTTGGCGGCAAAAGACCGCAAACTAAAACTCGGCTCCGTCGCCTTTTTAAAAGCGTAATAATCGTGCAGAAATACGCGGTAGTTCGTGTATTGCAAAACATCCGGCAGAGTCATATTTTTCTTTTCTGCACTTTCCATAATCTTAAAATAGCAGAATTTACTTTCAAAATAAAGAGTGAATTGTGTAATTCTGTTTACATTTGAAACCAACGAAAAATTTACTCATTTCCCGCAAAAATAAAACTATAACGATTGTGATTTAAAAATTTTCCGTGTAAAAATTCTGCATCTTTCGCCATTCCTTCGAATGCAAAACCCAAACGCTTCGCGAGCGCATTGCTTTTTTCATTTTTTTCTGCCGCCGAAATTTCGATCCGATGCATTCCCCATTTTTGCAAATAATGCAACACCAAAGTTAACGCTTCGGTCGCATAACCTTCGCCTTCAAATTCACTGCCCAAAAAGTAGCCGAGCGATGCCGCAAAATTTTTTTTATCCATCCATTGAATAATCACTTCGCCGATTAAAGCGCCATCGTCCAATCGCCGAATGCCGAGCGCACCGCCGTTTCCCATTTCCCGCTGAACTTGATACGATTCAATGCGAGCGTAGGCGTCCGCCATCGTCGAAAATTTTTCTATCCAAGGAAACCATTCGCTCAAACTTTCCCGAGATGAATCGACGAGATATAAATATTCCTCGGAATCTTCGGGTTCTAAAAACGCAAGCGCAATGCGTTCGCCTTCTAAAATTTCATCGGGCATTTCATTCCACATCTTGCACATAAAATGCTCGCTGACATTCTACATTCGAAAGATCGTCGCATTCAAATTTTTTGGCGGGATAAAAATCTCCCGTGACCCGCGTAAAATGAACCGCAGAAGTATCGCGCCATTTGCGACTAAACGCTAATGTATCCGAAAGATAAATGCTATCGCCTTTGACTCGCTTTCCATTTTCATCGACATCGTATAAAAAGAAGCAACCTTTTCTCGCGCAGCGTCCGGAAAATTGAAAAGAAACTTCGCCATAAATCGTGCGGCAAAACGAAGAATTTTCCACTTGCGCCGAAAGTTTACGTAAGCCCGCTACCGTCGTTTCTTGACAAGAAGAAAACGAAGAATCATCGCTGCACGCAAGCAAAAATGCCAATAAAATCGCTGTCCAAATTTTCCATTTCATCAAAACAAAATTAAAAAATTTGCCGATTCAAAATATCGTATTCGAAAACATTTTTCTTTTTAAAATCCAAAAAATTTTTCTAGAAACTGCGAAGAAAACTTTGTAAATTTGTGCTGTGAAAAGCAAATCTGTTGTTTTTAGCGCACTCAAAGCCGCGTTTCCTTATACGATACCCATCTTCGCGGGATTTTGGTTTTTAGGACTCACTTACGGCATTTACATGAACTCGGAAAACTTCAACTTTTTATATCCGATGTTCATGAGCTTTTGCATTTTCGCAGGCTCAATGGAATTTGTCACCGTCGGACTTTTGCTCGCCGCCTACAATCCGTTACAAGCGCTTTTGCTCACGCTGATGATCAACGCGCGCCATTTATTTTACGGCATTTCCATGCTCAATCGTTTTCGTCAAGTCGGATTCAAAAAATTGTATTTGATTTACGGCATGTGCGATGAAACTTTTTCCATCAATTACACCGCAAAAATTCCTGCGGAGATTGATCGCGGATGGTTTATGTTTTGGGTCACCGTTCTCAATCAATTTTATTGGGTTTCGGGCGCAACTCTCGGCGGAATTTTCGGATCGCTTATTCGCTTCAATACAAAAGGAATTGGCTTTGCGATGACCGCAATGTTTGTCGTTATTTTTATGGAGCAATGGCTCAAAGAAAAAAATCATTGGAGTTCTCTTTTGGGATTTGCAATTACCGGCGGCTCGCTCGCTATTTTTGGCCCCGAAAATTTTATCATTCCTTCGATGATTGCAATTCTGATTTTGCTTTCCACTTTACGAAAGCCTTTAGAAAAAAGAATTTAGCGGAGAATTGAACGATGACATTTTCCGAACAAATTATCACCATCGGCGCAGTCGTTTTAGGAACCCTCATTACGCGCTTTTTACCGTTTCTCATTTTCCCTGCAGGTAAGCCGACGCCGAAATATATTCAATATCTCGGAAAAGTTTTAGCGCCTGCGACCTTTGCCCTTTTGGTGATTTATTCGCTCAAAGATGTTTCATTCTCAGCGGGAAATTATGGACTCCCTGAAATCATCGGAATTTTTCTCACCGTCGTTTTGCATTTATGGAAAAGGCAAATGCTCCTTTCCATTGCGGGCGGTACAATTTCTTATATGATTTTAGTGCAATTTATTTTTCCAACGCCCTAAAAATTTTTCGGCAAAAATTATACTTTTTCAAAAAAAGGAATTTGAAAAATGAAACTCGTTTCTTGGAATGTCGCCGGCATTCGCGCTTGCCTTAAAAAAGGTTTGCCCGATTTCTTTCATCAAGTCAACGCAGACGCTTTCTGCTTACAAGAAGTCAAAGCCGAAGCGAGTCAATTTGATTTTCATCCCGAAGGTTATTCGGAATATCTTTTCCCGGCGAAGCGCAAAGGTTATTCGGGCACGATGATTTATAGCCGCACGGAACCGCTCGATATTCAATACGGCTACGGCGAAAGCGAATACGATGATGAAGGTCGCAGCATTACCGCCGAATTTGAAAAATTTTATTTGGTGACAACTTATGTGCCAAACGCAAAACGCGATTTGAGTCGATTGGAATCGCGGATGCATTTTGAAGATTCCTTCCGCGCTTATCTCAAAAAATTAGAAGAAAAAAAGCCGGTCGTTCTCTGCGGCGATTTGAATGTTGCGCACAATGAAATTGACATTTGCAATGCGCGCGCCAATCGCGGACATGCGGGATTTACCGATGAAGAACGTGCAAAATTCAGCGAACTTTTAGACAGCGGATTTGTCGACACTTTCCGCGCCCTTTATCCCGATCGTGTACGTTACACTTGGTGGAGTTATCTCGGACATGCCCGCGAAAATAACGCCGGTTGGCGTTTAGATTATTTTGTCGTCTCGAAAAATTTCTTTTCACAAGTGAAAGATTCCCTCGTTTACGACGATGTCTTAGGAAGCGATCACTGCCCTATCGGATTAGAACTGTAAATTATTCCAACAAGTTTCTGCAGCACGCGCCCTTCGGGCGCGTTTTTTATTGCAAAAAAAGTGGCACCCCGAAACGGAGCGCCACTTTGACCCTGGAAAAAAACTTTTTAAGTGAGCAGGAATATCGCAAGCACTTGCGCGGTTAAAATACGAAGCAACATCGTGAGCGGATAAACCGATGCGTATGCCACATTCGTCGCTTCGGAATTTGAAAGTCCGTTGGCGAACGCAAGAGCCGGAGGATCCGTCATCGAGCCCGCAATCATTCCGCAAAGGCTTAAATAATTGACTTTGAAAACGAGCTTTCCCACGATTCCCGCAATCATCAGCGGGATAAATGTGATGAGAGCAGCAAGTCCCATATAATAGAATCCGTCGCCGTTTAACAAAACATCAAAGAATTTAATTCCTGCATTCAAACCGACACAAGTGAGGAATAATGTAATGCCGAGTTCGCGGAGCATTAAATTTGCACTCGCTGCCATAAAGAAATTTAAAGGTCCGAGTTTACGTTTCCGCGAAAGAAGAATTGCAACGATTAACGGACCGCCAGCAAGTCCGAGCTTCAGCGGCATCGGCATTCCTGGAATTGCAATAGGAATTGAACCCACGATAACGCCGATGAAAATGCCAAGAAATGCGGGAAGAATTTCCGGATGATTTAACGCCTTGAGCGAATCACCTAAATCTTTGGCAACAGCATCAATTCCTTCGGTCGGACCGACGACCAAAAGTTTATCCGCAAATTTAATGCGCAAATCCAAGCGTCCTGTAAATTTGAAATCTCCGCGGACAACACGGCTCACAGTAACGCCGTAACGTTCTGGGAAATTTAACGAGCCAATTGTTTTGCCGAGCATCTTTTTATTCGTCACCAAAATGCTACGGGTTTCTAATTTCGAAGCGACTTTCGTAATCGGCGCATTCAATTTTGAACCGATGACTTTTTCCATGGTGCGCACCGCTTCGGGCATTCCCACAATGTGCACTTTATCGCCTTCTTGAATAATCGTTTTTCCGTTCGGCGTAAAAATGCTATCGCCTCTTAAAAGTCTTGTGATAACAACACCGCTCGAAATCAAATCGGGAATTTCTTTTAAAGGAACTCCGAAGAGATTTTTGTTTTCTACCAAAAGACTTGTCGAAATAATTTCCGAACGCGTTGCTGCAATTTCAGAAGCATAATCTTCTGCCGCTTTCACCGGATTTTGCCGGAAGAAAACGCGAACTAAAATCATCACCAAAATAATGCCGATTACACCAAACGGATACGCAACCGCATAACCGATTCCCGTCAGAGAAGTGTCAACGCCTGCCGCAGCAAATGCCGAATTCGCAGCGCCCAAAGACGGCGTATTCGTCACCGCACCGCAAAGCATCCCGATGAGAACAGGAACATTATTTTTCATATCGGTGAAGAAGTAAAGGCAAAGCGTTACAATCACACCCGAAAGAACAATTCCCGAAGCGAGAATATTTAACCCTAAACCGTGACGGCGAATGGAATCAATAAATCCCGGGCCGACTTGCATTCCAATCGTATAAACAAAAAGAATCAAACCAAATTCTTGAATAAAATGCAAAACATTCGGATCAATGCGAAGTCCTAAATGCCCTAAAAGAATGCCGACGAAAAGAGCGCCCGCACCACCGAGACTGATTCCCTTTACTTTAATTTTTCCAAGCATTAACCCAAGCGCTGCAGTAATCGAAAGAACAACAACTTGTTCCGCAACAGAGGGCTTTGTAAAAAGGTCAATCAGCCATTGCATAATTTTTTCCAGGTTGAAATTTGTGTAAAAGATAAAATGGAAAAATTTATTTGTCTAATAGTTTCCAAGTATTAAATTCATCATTAAAAATGATTGATAAAACTTCCTTGATTATTTGCATTGATATTTGCAGAAATTATCTATAATTGTAATTATGGAACTCACACAGCTGAAATATTTTTTGGAAGTTGCGCGCACCGAACATGTGACGCAAAGTGCGAAAAACCTTTTTATTGTGCAGCCTGCACTCACACAATCAATTCATAAATTAGAAGATGAACTCGGCATTGTGTTATTTAAAAATCAAGGGCGAAATATTAAGCTCACCGATAACGGACGATTTTTTTACGAAAAATTAAAACCACTTTATGAAGAATTGATTGCTCTTCCAACTCTTTTGAAAGAAAGTGCAGACAAGCAAAATAATAGCGTCAAGCTAAATGTTTTAGCTGCATCGACGATGATTACGCAAGCGATTATCGAATACAAACAAAATAATCACGACGTAGATATCGACATCATTCAAAACGAAGAAACAAAAGTTTTTGATATTTGCGTGCGCACTTACGCAACCTATAAACCAGAACTTGACAATACCGCATCAGACGAAACTTTTGTCACATCTGAAAAAATTTATTTGGCAGTTCCCAATAATGCGCAATATAAAAAGCTCGATAAAATTTCACTTTTTGATGTGGGCGATAAATTTATCGGTTTGTATGGTTCGAAACAATACCGCAAAATTTGTAATGAACTTTGCCAAGGAATTGGATTTAAAACGCATATTACTTTTGAAAGCGATAATGTGATGGCGGTGAAAGAAGCGGTTGCCGCAGGAATTGGCGTTGGATTTTGGCCCGAAATTTCGTGGGGCAAAATGGATCACAAAAAAATTCGATTGCTCGAAATTAGCGACGCTGAATTTAAACGCGACATCGTGATTTCGCTTCGCAAAAACAAACAAGACAATTCAAAAATCGAAGCGTTCTTCCAATTTTTATCGCGTTATGTGGAAAAGCGCAGGCACCGCCCAAGAGTCATTAAACCCGCAGAAACAACTGAAACGGTATAAAAATTTTTCTATAGAAAAGCAAGAGAAATTCTCTTGCTTTTCTATTCTTCACATTGCATTTCTTGTGCGTTTACCAGCTTTTCATCTGAAGAAGATTCAATTGGAATTTTGATGTATTTTCCGCTAGGTTGCAAGAGGCGCGCTTTCACATTATCTAAAAGCATAATGTTTAAAATGCTTCGCAAACGATTTTTGATTTCTTTCGATTTAATCGGCGTGATCACTTCAACGCGATTTTCTGTATTGCGAGTCATCATGTCCGCAGAACCGATAAAAATTTGTTCTTTTGCGCCTTTGCCAAATGCATAAATGCGTGAATGTTCCAAGAATTTTCCGACGATACTTCGAATAGTTATGTTATCTGTAATTCCTGGAATGCCTGGGAGCAAGCAACAAATACCGCGAATAATCAAATTGATTTTTACGCCGGCTTGACTTGCTTCGACGAGTTTTTCAATCACATCAACATCGGTCAAAGAATTCATTTTAAATGTTAATGCACCTTCGCTTTTCTTTGCAATTTCAGAATCGATGAGTTGCAAAATTTTTGATTTTAAACCAAGTGGCGACACGAGCAATTTTGAATACTTGCCACCTAAATTTCCGATGCACACATTTTTGAAAAATTCAACAGCATCTTTTCCGATTTGAACATCCGATGTCATGAACGAAATATCGGTATAAAGTTTACATGTTTTTTCGTTGTAATTGCCCGTGCCGATTTGCGTAATGTATTGAATTTGCGAATCATTTCGACGCGTAATCAAACAGATTTTACTATGCACTTTATAGCCTTCGGGGCCATATAAAACATGGCAACCCGCATCTTCTAATCTTTCAGACCAGTCGATATTATTGAGTTCATCAAAGCGTGCGCGCAGTTCAATTAAAGTCGTGACTTCAATTCCGTTTTCTGCAGCACGGCACAAATAATCCACCAATTTTGCGCGATGCGCCAGTCGATAAATCGTAATTTTAATCGAGAGCGTATTCGGATCTTCAGCGGCTTCTTTAATGAGTTTTAAGAACGGATCCATTTTTTCATACGGATACGAAAGCATTAAATCGCGTTCAGAAATTTGCGAAATCATCGAAGTTTTTGCATCCACACTTTTAGAATCAACAGGCGAGAATAGCGGATACGAAAGTTTTCCAGAAAGTTCTACCGGTAAAATTTCAGGCAAACTAAAAGGAAATTTCATTTTTAAAGGAGCAGAAGTGACAAAGATTTGTTTCTTTTGCACTTTCAATGTGCGCAAAATAAATTCTTCTAATTCGGACGATAATGATTTTGCGGCTTCAACGCGCACAATAAAACTCACGCGGCGTTTTTTCAAAATGAGTTTCATTTGATTGCGATAATCTTCGGAGCCGTCAGTTTCTTCGTCCGTTGTCAAATCGCCATTGCGCGTAATGCAAATAATATTTTTATCCGAGATTTTATACATCGAAAAAATTTCATCGATGTGTTCTACAATAAGTTCTTCGGCAAAAATAAATCGTTTTGAATCATCCCCAATTGGAATAATTTCTGGAATCGTCGCTGGGCATTGCACGAGACCTAAAATATTTTTGTTTTTATTTTTTAAGGAGGCGACGATATAAGAAATTTTACTTTGCAAATTAGGAGTCGGATGACGCGCATCCACAATTTGCGGCGAAAGCAATGGCAAAATGTTATCTTGATAATATTCTTTCAAAAATTTCTTTTCTTCTTTGTTGCATTTTTTATAAGCGACAAATTCGATGCCTTGTTCAGAAAGTTCGCTTTTAATTTGCGAATAAGTCGAATCTTTTTTCTTATACAATTTTGATGTTTCCGAAAAAATCGCATCGAGCTGTTCGCTAGCAGTCATTTGGCATTTATTATCTTTCCAATGTTTTTTAATTTCTGCCATTTTAAAAAGAATGCCTACGCGAATCATAAAAAATTCATCTAAATTCGATGTGAAAATGGAGACGAATTTTAAGCGTTCCAAAAGCGGAACAGTTTTATCATTTGCTTCTTCTAAAACGCGTTCGTTAAAACGCAGCCAAGAAAGTTCTCTATTTTGTTTGTAGATTTCATGTTTCATTTTTAGTTTCCCTTAATTTGTTTCATTAAATAACCTTCGCGAATGCCGAAATTGCTTTTGCAAATATTCGTGCATTCAAAATAGCGCGCAATCGTTTTCAAAATGATCATCCCCGGAATGATTGTGTGAATGCGATGCGGCGCCGTTTGTAAAATCGCGGTCAGATATTCTTTTTTTTCGGCTTTGAAAAGTTTTAAAATGTCTTTGAATTTTTCGTAAGACATTTCATTGGTTTCGTTGTTGCACAAGCGATTATAAATTTTAAATGTATTGCGAACGCTTCCGCCGACTCCATAAATTTTTTTCTGATACGCCGAATCGGGCACATCGATTCCATCTAAAAATTCTAAAACAGCGCCTTTAATTTTTTGCTGTTCCATTTTAGTTGGGATAATGCGGCTTACATATTTTTCGTAACTGTTCAAAGAACCAATCGGAAACGAATACGATTTCACGATTTGATTATTCTTAAAATAAACAAGTTCTGTACTTGCCCCACCGATATCAACTAAAATGCCTTCGTAAACATTTAAGCAAAGCGTTGCGCCTAAAAAACTGTATTCAGCTTCTTCTTTTCCCGAAAGAATTTTCACACGGATAGAAGTGACGAATAAAACTTTTTTCAAAACCGTTTCGCGATTTTTGACAAGGCGCAAACTCGCTGTTGCAAAGGCAAAAATTTGCGTCACTTGATGCGAAAAAATTTTCGTTTTGAAATCATTTAACACGGCGATTAAGCGCTTAATCCCATCGGATTTTAAGTTTCCATTTTCAACGTATGAAGCAAGGCCAGCGACACTTCTTTTTTTGTCAATCAACTTAAAATCATTTCCGATGACTTCGTAAATGCACAAGCGAATCGTATTGGAGCCGATATCGATGATGGCATAATTTTTCATTTTACACCTGCTTTGGAATGATGCGACTGCCGGTTTCTTCAAAGATTGCCCAACGCGCAACATTCACGGCATGGTCGCCAATGCGTTCCAAATATTTTGCAATCATAAACGAATCGATTACATTATCTGCATTTGCAGAACTAGAACGAATGGATTCAATCAATTCTTTTTTCGATTCGGTAAATGCTCGATCGATAATATCATCGACGCAACAAACATCTTTTGCCATCGTGACATCTTTTAAGATGAATGCATCTACCGATTGCGAAATCATTTGTCCGATTTTTTCAATCATCAAAGGAATCGTAGAAAGCTGCACAGGCGATGCATTTTTATTCGAAAGCGTGAGCACAATTTCGGAAATGTCTGCGCATTGATCGCCGATGCGTTCTAAATCGCTCACCATTTTAAGCGATGCCGAAATAAAACGCAAATCGTGTGCAACTGGCTGCTGGCTTAATAAAAGGCGCAAGCAGAGCGTTTCAATATCTTTCATTTGCTGATCGATTTTTTTATCGTCTTCGATATTTTGCTCCGCTAAATTTTTATCGCCATTGAGTAAAACTTTCGTCGCATTCGTAAACGATTCTTCGACTAAGTTTCCCATTTTGATAATCCCTTCGGTAAGAGATTCCAATTCTAAATTGAAGTTTTCTCGCATTATCCAAATCTCCCTGTGATGTAATCTTCTGTTTTTTTATTTTTCGGCATCGAAAAAAGTTGTGTGGTGTCGCCGTATTCAATCACTTCGCCAAGTAAAAAGAATGCGGTTTTATCGGACACGCGAGTCGCTTGCTGCATATTGTGCGTGACCATCACAATCGTGTAATTCTTTTTGAGTTCTAAAACCAAGTCTTCAATTTTCCCAGTCGAAATCGGGTCCAAAGCGCTTGTCGGTTCATCCATTAAAAGAACTTCTGGAGAAATCGCCAAGGCGCGCGCAATGCATAAACGTTGCTGCTGACCGCCCGAAAGTCCAAGCGCACTTTTATTTAAGCGGTCTTTGAGTTCTTCCCAAACGCCTGCATTTTTAAGCGAAGTTTCTACAATTTCATCGAGGACTTTTCGATTTTTAATTCCATGCGTACGCGGACCAAAAGCGATGTTATCATAGACGCTCATCGGAAACGGATTTGGTTTTTGGAAAACCATTCCCACTCTTTTTCGAAGTTCATTCACATCGAAATCTTTGTAAATATTTTTTCCTTCGAGTTTGATATCGCCTTTGATTTTACAACCTTCGACTAAATCGTTCATCCGATTTAACGATTTTAAAAGCGTGCTTTTTCCGCAACCCGAAGGACCGATGAACGCCACAATTTCATTGGTGGGAATATTCAAATTCACATTTTTTAATGCGTGAAAATTCCCGTAATAAAGTTCCATATTCTGAATAGTTAATTTATACGAATTCATATTAAACCTTTTTAATTTTATTGGCTAGTTTATTTGAAAACCAGTTGATGATTAAAACGAGCAAAATCAAAATCACTGCAGTGGCGTAAGCTTCGCCCGTGTGAAATCCTTCGCGCGAAAGTTCATACATGTGAACCGCCAAAGATCTGCCCGAAGAAAATGCGCTCTTTGGAAAATCAGCGACCGTTCCTGCCGTATAAATTAACGCAGCCGTTTCACCGACAACGCGACCAACCGCTAAAATTACACCCGATAAAATTCCAGGAACAGCAGCCGGCAAAACGACAGAACAAACTGTTCTTATTTTTCCAGCGCCAAGTCCGTAAGAACCTTCGCGGTAACTATCGGGAACCGATTTTAAAGCTTCTTCAGTTGTGCGCAAAATGAGAGGCAAAATCATCATCGAAACTGTGCAAATGCCTGCCACCAAAGAATAGCCGCAGCGCAGTGTTGTCACAAAGAAAAGCATTCCAAAAAGTCCATACACAATCGAAGGAATTCCCGAAAGCGTTTCTGCAGTTAAACGCACAAGCGATACGATTTTATTTCCGCGACTTGCGTATTCGACCAAGTAAATGGCTGCAAAAATTCCAAGCGGAGCGGCAACTAAAATAGAGCCCACCACCAAAATGATTGTGTTTATAATCGACGGTAAAAACGAAACGTTTTCCGAATTATATTCTAGCGAAAATAACGATGGTTTTAAATACGGAATGCCGTTGACTAAAACATAGACCACTAAAAATGCCATCGATAAAACGGTAAGCGCCATCGAAAATTTTACAGCGTAACGCAAAATTTTACTGCTCATGCTTTACCTCTTCTTTTAAGAATTGCAAAGGCTGCATTGATGATTAAAATAAAGGTGAAAAGCACAACGCCTGTAGCGATTAAAGCTTCGCGGTGTAAATCGGTAGCGTATCCCATTTCAAGCACAATGTTTGAAGTTAAAGTACGCACGCCGTTTAAGATTCCCGTGGGCATTCTCGCTTGGTTTCCGGCGACTAAAATCACCGCCATCGTTTCACCGATTGCACGACCGAGCCCAAGCACAATCGCAGCGACGATTCCCGATTTTGCAGCCGGAAGCACTGCAAAAAATACGCTTCGTTCATGAGTTGCGCCAAGTGCTAAAGCACCTTCGTAATAACTGTTCGGAACCGCGCGAATGGCAGCTTCGGATACCGAAATGATAGTCGGTAAAATCATCATTCCAAGCAAAAGCGAAGCCGATAAAATGCTTGCGCCACTTCCGCCGAAATGCGTGCGCACAAAAGGCACAATTACGACGAGCCCAAAAAATCCATAAACAACCGACGGAATTCCTGCGAGCAAATCCACCGCCGGCTTTAATTTTTTATGAATTTTTTCCGAGCAAAATTTTGCTAAATAAACGGCGGAAAAAATTCCGACCGTCACTCCAATCACAAGTGCACCAAGCGTTACATACAAACTTCCTAGAATCATCGGAAGGATTCCAAAAAGCGCCGGTTCATCGGTTGGAGCCCAAGTTTTTCCGAAGATAAAATCGGTAAATCCGATTTTATGCATCGCCGGTATTCCGTTTGCAAAAAGGAATACGCAAATCAAAAACACAAAGAAAATGCAAGTCAAAGCCGAAAGTAAAAACACTTTCGACATGACACTTTCTTTGATTTTATTTTTCGTCAGTAAATTCATAACTTACTTGATGGTTGTTGTAATTCTTGCAGCAAGTGCGACATCCGAAACTTCATTTTCGCTATACACCGAAACTTGTGCCTTAGTGCGGCTTCCTAATTTTTTCACAATGCCTACAGCCCAACCGAGTTCATCTGCATCTTTATTTAATTCATCGCGATCTTTTACATATTCAAGTTCTGCAAATGCTTTATCAAAAATTCCTGCGGTCGGAATTTCAATTCCCGCATAGAACGGGAAATATTTGGTGTCTTGAGCGTATTCCGGTTTCACGGCAGTTTTCGCTTCGATATTTGCATCGTTTACATCGTCATCTTTTCCGGTGATAATCATCGCAGCTTCACCATAGACAGAGAAATTTTTCGCCATATTGAATTTTGCGCGGACATTGGCGCGATGCGTTACAATCGCGGTATATTGAATCGGGTCAATAACATTGGCACGGTAGCCTACGCCTAGCGAAAGTGCTTCGCCGATTTTTACATCTTCGGTCACACGAATGTAGCCTTGATTAAAATTTCCATCGCTCGTCGCAAGCATTACATTCAACTGCGAATTACCAAGTTTTAATCCGCCTTCGAATGCGTCATGCGAATAATCTCTCGACAAAAATCCGCGTTTCGAAATATTCTTATCCAAATACGCACCAAAATTTCCGCCGTTTTCGGTATCGGTTTTCCAATGACCGAATTTCAAATTAAGTCCTAAATTATTCCACTTGTAATTGCCGTAATAAGTGTCCGCTTGAAAACGATCAGCGCCATTATTAAAGCTCGGGCCATACATACGAATCGTTACTTTTGCATCGAAATCTTCGGACTTATAATCGCCACCGATATTGGCGCGGAACCAAAATCCGTCGAGGTTATTATCTTTATCGTTGTCGTACATCGCTTTCGATGCTTGGCTTTGAATATTTCCATTCAAAGTAAATTCGCCATCAGCAGCACTTGCAATTCCAACAGCAGCAAGTAAAGCGAGACCGAAACTGGATTTTTTCATCTGTGTCATATTTTATCCTTTGGGCAAAAGCCCTGTTAAATGACACTCCAAAATTAAAAGGTGTATGTAAAGACTGAAGGGGCTCTTTTGTAAAGATTGTGTGAAGTATTTTTCGAAAAATTTTTCTTTACTCGGATTTTACATGAAACGCAATTTGCATTTTACACGCGAGTTTTAACTTATAAGCGTCCAAAACAAAAACACTTAAATCATTTCAAGGAGTTCATCATGAACAAGAAAAAAATTATCGGCGCACTCGCAGGTCTTGCAATTCTTGGAGGAATTGCCGCATGCAAAGATGAATCAAAACCTGTCGGATTTGATTCGTCTCGAGAAATTTCTGTGATTACGCGTGAAGCCGGCTCAGGCACACGCGATGCATTTACAGAACTTGCAGGAGTTTTAGTCAAGCAAGACGGCAAAAAGAAAGACAACACAACTCTTGAAGCGTTGACAATCGACGGCACGCAAGGTGTGATGTCAACCGTCGCCGGAAACGAATACGCCATCGGTTACATTTCTTTGGGCTCGTTAAATAATACGGTAAAAGCTTTGCAAATCGACGGCGTGAGCGCAGACAAATTAAATGTGAAACGCGGAACCTATCCCATTGCGCGTCCGTTCAACATCGCCTTCAAAGGAAAAGTCGATGAAGTCACTCAAGATTTTATTGACTTTATTATGAGCGCCGATGGCCAAGCAATCGTCGATGCAAATGGTTACGTAAGCGTGAACGAAGGCAAGCCCTACGAAAGCAAAAATTTGAAAGGAAAAATTGTAATCGCAGGATCTTCGAGCGTCTCGCCGGTGATGGAAAAATTGAAAGAAGCGTACGAAGCAAAAAATCAAAATGTGCAAATCGAAATTCAAACAAACGATTCTTCTTCGGGAATGCTCGCTGCAAAAGAAGGCACATGCAACATCGGCATGGCTAGCCGCGATTTGAAAGCTTCCGAAAAAGAAGTTCTCACCAGTTTAACAATTGCGCGCGACGGCATCGCTGTTATCGTGAACAATAAAAATCCGCAAACCAATTTGAGCAAAGAAACTCTTCGCCAAATTTACACCGGACTTATCCGCAACTGGAAAATCTAATTTTCTAAAATCAAGAAATACAAAAGATGAACGGTGATGCCGTTCATTTTTTGCTTTTAAAGAGTTGATTTTTGAATGAATTTTGTAGATTAGAAATATGATAGAAACAGTTACTTTAGAAAATTGCGAAATGGAATTTGCCCGCTTTGGAACAGGCGCAAAGGCATTCATTATTATTCCAGGACTCTCCATTAAAAATGTTCTCAAAACCGCAGATGTTGTCGCCGAAGCTTATAAAATTTTTGCCGAAGATTATACCATTTATTTCTTCGATCGCAGAAAAGAAATTCAGCCCGGTTACACGCTTACCGAAATGGCGGACGATATTGCAGGCGCGATGAAAAAATTAAATCTTCCGCGCGCTGATATTTTCGGCTTTTCGCAAGGCGGCATGATTGCGCAAGATATCGCAATTCGTTATCCCGAATTGGTAAACAAATTAGTTCTCGGTTCTTCGAGTTCGTATCCCGAACCGATGCAGAAAACTGTACTCGGCGAATGGCTGCGATTAGCCAAAGCTGGCGAAACTTCTGCGCTAGTCAATCATTTTATCGAGCACGCTTTTTCCAAAAAATTTGTTGAGCGTTATCGCCGCGCGCTTCTCGCACTTTACCGCAAAATTTCTCCCGAAGAATTGGAACGTTTCATTATTTGCACCAATGCTTGCGATGCATTAAACGCTTACGATTCTTTAGAAAAAATTCAATGCCCCGTTTTAGTCCTCGGTTCTGGCGAAGACGGCGTTCTTTCCTTAGACGCTTCTGTCAAAATTGCAGACAAATTAAAATCTCTCAAAAAAAATGTTGAATTTTATATTTACGAAGGTTATGGGCACGCCGCTGTCGATGAACTCCCTGAATATAAAACGCGAATCTTTCAATTTTTGCAGAAATAAATTTTGAATTCATTGCAGAAAAGGCATCCGAAAATCGGATGCCTTTCTCATGGAGTCTATGCGATTGAGGAAATTATTTCTTAATGCAACGAACCGAAGCGGCAATATTTTTGTTGAAATGTTCGTAAGTTACTTTATCTGTAACGCGAACAAGAGTGGCGCGAGAATCATCGAATGCATCGCTTGTCCAGAAACTTGCGCTTTCATCTAAATCGACAAATTTTCCATCGTAATAACGGAAACCGGTTTTGAGCGGATTTAATGTGCTCATATCGATTGCTTCGAAATCAGATTGCTTCGGAAGAGTCCAACCTTCGGGGCAAATTTTCTGTGCGGTTTCAAACGGATAAAGAGTTCCGTAAGCGTGACAATTCTTTGCAGAATCGTTGTAGCAATGGCTAGAACCGGTCAGCGAAAGACGCGCCAAGTTTTCGGTCATCCAAACGGTATTTCCCACTTTTGCGGTTTTATAAACTTTTTCAACGCAGACGAGTTCATTTGCATCTTCGTTGTAAGAACAAGTATTTGCTTTTTGGCAAGCGTTAAAAAGAGTGGCTGCAGCGGCTGCGAATCCGAGGATTACCAATTTATTCATAAAAAATCTCCAATTCATTGATTTTTGTGATAAAATTAAAACGGAAAAGAGAATTTGTCTAATAGAATCCAAGTATCAAATCAATCACTTTTTTTGATTAAAACGGCGAATTCTCTCATTTTCAAGAATAATAATTCAAATTGATAAATCTCGCCTTTTTCATTTTTTTCCCAATTCTGTTTTCAAAAAATCTAAATTGTTAATCCATGCTTTTCAAACGATGGAAAATTTTCGCTGTTTTTGTACTCGCTTTGGCGGGATGCCTTTGGCATGAAAATGAATTTTCTTCCGCGGCAGATGATGAAGCGTACTTGCCTTTAGACGACTCGGAATATCCTTATGCGGGAATTCCGCGTTTAGTTTTAGAAACCGAAAATTTCCGAGAGATTCGAAATCGCTCCACGAAAATTCCTGCGCGATTACAAATTTATGGAAAAGATTCTCCCGAGTCCGAAATTTTTGAACTCACTGTGCGCGGCCGCGGAAACTCTACATATAATGCGCCCAAGTATGGGATGAAAATTAAATTTTCTAAAACGGTAAAATTATTTGACATGCCCGAAGAAAATGAATGGGCTCTGCGTTCTTGCTACGGCGACAAAACTCTTTTGCGGGATTATTTAATGTCGCGTCTCGGCCATTGGCTTGGCGTTAAATTTACTCCCAAAATGCAATTCGTCGAATTGTATTTGAACCGCGAATATAAAGGAGTTTACCTGCTCACCGAATCCATTAAAATCGGAAAAAATCGAGTGAATATTCCGAAAACAGAAAACAGTTTTTTGCTCGAAAAAGAAGATCCTAAAAAAGTGGATGATCCGTATTTTAAAACGCGCGATGGAAATTTAATTCACATTAAATCGCCAAAAAATCCTTCTCGGGAAAATATTTCTGTCGTCAAACAACATTTAAATTTATTCGAAAATTATTTGCATCGCCGCGATTTTTGGGGCGAAGATTCTATTGCTCATTGGCTTGACATCGATGATTTTCTCGCATATTATTGGGTGCAAGAATTTGCAAAAAATGAAGACGGAAAATTTACTCGCAGCGTTTACTTTTATTGGATTCAAGGCGGCACAATTCATTTCGGACCTCTTTGGGATTTTGATTTAGGATTTGGAAATCAATCGCGCAAACAATTTCGTCCCGCCGAAAATTGGTTCATTCGCAATTACCGTTGGAATAAATATATCTTAGCCGATTCCACGATGAATCAACTTGCAGCCGATTATTGGAAAGCGCATCGCGAAACTTTCCGAGCACTCATCGATAGCATTCCGCTTTATAAAAAGCAAATAGAAAAAGCGGCGAAAAATGATTTTAAACGTTGGCCCATTTTAGATAACGCATTCACATGGGCGCTGCGCCATTCTTACAAATCCCACGATGAAGCCGTTGATTCGATGACCGTTTGGACGAAGCGGCGTTTTGATTGGATCGATGAAAATGTTTCTAAATAAAAAACGCACTTGAAATTTTCAAATGCGTTTAATTTTTTGACTTTTCAACGACTTAGAAATTATCATCGCGATCGAACATGTGCGTTACAAATTCGACGACGAGAGTTTCGTAAGCTTCATTGCTAAAGAGCGGTTTTTGCAACAAGTCAATTGTCTTCTGCGAAATGCTTCCTGTTTTCGCCAATTCTTCGCCGCCCAATTTATATTTGTCCCGCAGCATTTTCAAGCGACGCGGACCGCCGCGATGATCGAGAGCGCGCATTTGCGGACACGCGATTAATGTGTAACCTTCATGCCCGAGAATAATGTCAAATTGTTTTCGAATCGGTTCATAGACGACGTCCAAATCCATCCAAGCGCAACTTGAAAGCAAAATAATTTTTTGGCCTTCTTTTTGAAATTGCAATCCGTGCAAATGCGAATTCATCGCACTTTCTCCGTCTTTCAATTTTTGTCCCATATACGGATGCACCATTCCCACGATGCGATCCATGAGAACTTTCATCTGCCCCGGAACGCCGAACAAATACAGCGGAAAACTCCAAATCACAATATCCGAATTGATGAGCTTTTCACGCACTGCGGGCACGTCGTCATCTTTCATAAAGCAGCTGCCGTCAGGGCGTCCCCAACAACTTAAACATCCGCGACAAGGCGTGATATGCAAGCGATCAATAAAAATATATTCCGCTTCGTAATCGCCGCTTTCGAGCATTCCATCGACAAATGCTTTCGTCGGAATCAATGTTCCACTTCTTTCTTTTTTGGGACTTGCCACCATAATCAGAATTTTCTTTTTCATGGAATTACCTTTCGTTGGAAGCGTTAAATTTCTTTTGATTTTGTTCTTCGCGAAGACGACGGCGAGCGCGACTGCCTAAGCGTTTTCCGTTTTGCGTTTTCGGCATCGGCTGCAAATTTTTCTGCACCGGCTGCGGAGCTTCTTGTTTTTTCGGTTTTGCTTGCTGCGGTTTATTCGCATTTTTTTGCGCAAATTTTTTCCCGCGGAAACGAGAATTGCGCGCTTCGCTTTCGGGAGTTTCTGTTTGCGGTGGCGGCAATTTTTCGAAAATCGAAGTATCGCCTTCGGGAATTTGAATTCGCGTCAAGCGTTGAATTGCCTGCAAATCTTGTTCTTCATCGGGAGCGCAAAATGAAATAGCGACGCCATCTTTCCCTGCACGCGCGGTGCGTCCAATGCGATGCACAAATGTTTCGGGAACATCGGGCAAATCATAATTGAAAACATGAGTAACGCCATCAACATCAATTCCGCGGGCAGCGATATCCGTTGCCACCAAAACGCGAATCTGTTCTGTTTTAAAATTGCCGAGTGCTTCTTGTCTACGATTTTGACTTTTATTTCCGTGAATCGCAGCGCATGTAATTTTTGCTTTTTCCAAAACGCGCACAATTTTATCGGCGCCGTGTTTCGTCCGCGAGAAGACGAGAACTTTTTTCATCTCGGGATGTTCCAAAAGCATTTCTTTGAGAAGCGCACCTTTGCGACGTTTATCGATGCGGTAAAGTTCTTGGCGGATGCGTTCAATCGGAGTACTTTGCGGAGTCACTTCAATCCGCACCGGATTTGCTTTTAAAATCGTCGCTGCTAATTTTGTAATCTCGGGCGGCATCGTCGCACTGAAAAAAAGATTTTGACGCTTCGGCGGAAGCAATGCGACCACTTTGCGAATGTCGTGAATGAATCCCATATCCAACATGCGATCCGCTTCATCGAGCACAAAATATTCCAACTTTTTTAAACTCACTACGCGCTGCTGAATTAAATCCAACAAACGTCCCGGCGTCGCAATTAAAATATCTACGCCACGAGAAAGCGCACGTTTCTGCGGTAAATCGCTCACGCCGCCAAAAATACAAGTACTCGAAATACGCGTGTACTTTTCATACATTTCAAAGCAATCCGAAACTTGAATGGCGAGTTCTCGAGTTGGCAAAAGAATTAAAACGCGGACATTTTTTGCGCCGCTGCCAATTCCATCTTGCAATAAATTTTGTAAAATCGGAAGCGCAAATGCTGCGGTTTTTCCCGTTCCCGTTTGAGCAATTCCCATCAAATCTTTGCGTTCTAAAAGCGCAGGAATCGCCTGCTCTTGAATCGGCGTCGGTGTGGTATAATTCGCATCAGCGATTGCGCGCTGCAGCTTTTCGTCCAAAGGTAAATCGGAAAATTTCATACGGCGCAAAGTTAGAAAATCTCATGCGGGATTCTATTTTCTATTATGCGTTCTATGCAGAAATTTTCCATTCAAACGATTGCCCACATCCGTTCTGATTTTTCGGAAAAGTTTGGCATTCCTCGTCAAAGCGGAATTTTGAAAAATTTGCAATCGCAAATCATTTTTGAACCGGAATTTCGTAATGCCGATGCGCTGCGCGGACTTTCTGATTTTTCGCATTTATGGCTCGTTTGGATTTTTTCCGAAAATATTCACGAAGGAAATTTTCATCCGACAGTGCGCCCGCCACGACTCGGCGGCAATACGCGTATGGGAGTTTTTGCAACGCGCTCTTCCTTTCGCCCGAATCCGATTGCACTTTCAGCGGTTAAAATTGAAAAAATTGAAATGACCGCAGAAGGTCCCGTTATTACCGTCAGCGGCGCCGATTTGATGGACGGAACGCCCATCGTCGATATCAAACCGTATTTGCCTTTTGCCGATTCTATTCCCAATGCGAGTGGTGGTTTTACAGATAAATTAACTTTTGAATTTTTGCACGTTCAAATTCCCGAAGAAGAACTCCAAAAAATTCCCGAAGAAAAGCGCGCCATTTTAGAAAAAATTCTCGCCGAAGATCCGCGCCCCGCTTACGTCAACGATTCCGAACGCCTCTTCGGATTTTCTTTCGCCGGTTTTGAAATTCAATTTACCGTGAACGAAAAAAATTTATTCGTTCAAAAAATTCACAAAATTTAAAACAAAAAATGCGCCGTTTTGACGACGCATTTTCTAAAATTTTTTGCTGTTAAATTTCGTTCCACGGATTTTGTTCGGGGCGTTCCATTTCGTAAACCGAGCGCATCCACAATGTATCTTGCGTTCCATCGTAAATTTTTAATTCATCTACAATGCCGTTTAAGCGAGAATCGCCGATGACAAAATTTTCCAATTTTCCAAATCCTTTTGCCAAATTAAAATCCGTATTGTGAATCACTTTTCCGTCGAGCATTACATGAATATGATCGCCGCGGAGAATGACCGCATAATAATGCCAATTTCCATCGAGAATTTTTGCGGAGCCGTAAATTGTCGTATCCGAAATCAACACAGTATCTGCGTTTACAAAAAGTTCAACGCCGATGGATTTATAATTGTTGAAACGATTTTGCCGAATGACAAAGCCGAGAGAATCTTGCATCGCTGTAAAAAGGGCGACCGAAGAATCTTTGCCAAATGCATTTTTGTCTAACTTCATCCAAAAAGAAATCGCAAATTTTCCGTCTTGAAAAATTTCAAAATTCGAAACGGAATCTGGTGTAACATTTCCAAATTCTTTTCCGCCTGCGAAAATTCCTGCGGATGTTAACGAATCCCACGGCGCCGCGTAACGAATGCGATTAAACGAATACGCAGAAATTTCTGCATTCAACTGCGAAATTTTTTGCATCCGATTTTCGGCGTAATTGAACTGCGGAATAATCACGCGATAAAGAGAAGAATCGCCCGCCGCATAAATTTTTTCCGACGGAAGAACATCGCCCATTTCGTTCACCAAAAGCGGATGATTTGCATTCGTCAAAAGCCAAATGGAGAACGGAACCGAATCCAAAGTATTCGGCAATTTTCCAAAATTCAAATCGGCAAGAGTCCGCGAGAATGTATGCGCAGCCGCATTTGCGTCATCCTTGTTCGCAACAAATGTGCTACCGCTTTCGATTTTCCAACTGACAGAAACCGATTCACTTTCTTCGCCAAAAATTTCTAAGCGATTATATTCTGCAGCAGGAATTCCGCTTAAGATGACGACGCCATTTTGCTTATCGCTAGCGGTGATATTTTTGCAGACAAGTGTTCCGGTAAGGCAAAGAGTATCGCCTGCATCAAGAGGCATTTCGCTGAATGGAATCGCTACAGTTGCCGTCGGTAAAATCGTTGCCGAAATATTCAACGTATCGCCGAAATTTTTTGCATTGCCATCGCCCAAAGTAATCGCAGTTTTTGCTGCCAAATTTTCGTCGGCGTTTTCAAAAAGAACGGAATAATTTCCCGCAGAAAGTTTCTGCGTTTCGAGTACAAACGAACCATCTTCTGCTGTTTTCGATTCGGCGAGAATCGTATCGTGCGCCGCATTAAAATCTTCGCGGACAATATAAACCGCAGCCTTTGCCGCAGGCGTTCCCGCTTCGGTAAAAAGCATGCCCGCAATCGATTCGCCGGATTCCGTTTCGCTTAAAACTCCCGCGTGATCGCTGTTGCTGCAAGCAGTAAAAATGCCCGCACAAAAAATACTCAACCACAAAATTTTCATCATTTATCCTCCGCATCCAAATTTGAAAATAGATGAATATTCATGTGATAAACGCCGTCGGCTTTTTCGCTATCGCCCGCAATAATTTCTCGCGCTTTTGATTTAAAATTTTGCAATTCCGCTTCTAATTTTTTATACGCCGATTTAGAAAGGCTAAAAACGAGAGTGCTCATCACCTGCGGATTTTTATTGTGCGAAAGCAGCGCTTGCTTCGAAAGTTCAAAACATTGCAGTTGATATTCGCGGACAAGTTCCTGATTATTATAGGGTCCGCTCGAAATCGAATCTTGCGTCGGTTTCCAAAATCCTTCATCATTTTTCCGCACAAGTCCTAAGCGCGAAAGAAGCTGCACCGATTCACTTAATTTGCCAAGTGTGACTTTGGGAAAAATGCGTTTCGCAATCGGCGATAAATCATCGCCCACATTCATCACATCTAAAATGGCGAAGAGCGCACTGTGATACCACTGCGCATAATATTCATACGAATCCGAATGTAAAAGCATTTGCGGATGCGGATTGATTTTGAGCAAATTTTCCATCGCATCTTTGCGAATAGCGTCGGACTTTGCTTGATCCAATTGCACCATCGCTTCGAAATAGCGCGCTTCTTTGCGGTCGAGTTCCAAAAGTTCAATGAATTTTTGAATCATCCGCGGCGAAACTTTTTTCCCACGCAAAACATCTGCAAAATAACTGCGCGTTTTTGGAAGCCCGAGACGTGCACAAATTTCGGTGCGGCTAAACGCCGGTTCTACTTGAACGCGTGCGCTTTGATATTCCGCAAGATACTTGCGAAAATGAGTAAACTGAAAAATGTCTGCAAATTTTTCCACTCTTCAAATATAAACAAAATTTTTGAGAATGTTCTTAAATTAAAAACAAATTTCCTTCGGCAATTTCCCATTTTTTTATTTTCTTTTTCCAAAACATATATTATTTTTCAATCGCAACTTTAGAGGAGATCGCTATGAGCGTTCAAGAAATTCCGTACAAGATTTATCTTGCCGAAAGTGAAATTCCAGAGGCGTGGTACAATGTCCGCGCCGATATGAAAAATAAGCCCGCACCGCTTTTGAATCCGGGAACGCATCAGCCGCTCCAATTTGAAGAATTGCGTCCTGTTTTTTGCGATGAACTCATCAAGCAAGAATTGAATGATACAGACCCGTGGATTCCTATTCCCGAAGAAATTCGCAAATTTTATAAAATGTTCCGCCCGTCGCCACTCGTTCGCGCATACTGCCTCGAACGCAAACTCGGAACGCCCGCAAAAATTTATTACAAGTTTGAAGGCAACAATACGAGCGGAAGCCACAAATTAAATTCGGCAATTGCTCAAGCTTACTACGCCAAAATGCAAGGCCTCAAAGGCGTCACTACCGAAACGGGCGCAGGGCAATGGGGCACAGCGCTTTCGATGGCTTGCGCTTACTTCGGTTTGGATTGTCGCGTTTATATGGTGAAATGTTCCTACGAACAAAAGCCGTTCCGTCGCGAAGTGATGCGCACTTACGGAGCAAATGTTACTCCGTCGCCATCGATGACAACCGAAGTCGGTAAAAAAATTAACGCCGAATACCCGGGCACCACAGGAAGCCTCGGCTGTGCAATTTCCGAAGCCGTTGAAGCGGCAACGCACATGGAAGGCTACCGCTACGTTCTCGGCTCCGTTCTTTCTCAGGTTCTTTTGCATCAGACCGTTATCGGTCTCGAAGCAAAAGCGGCGTTAGATAAATACGGCGTCACTCCGGACATTATCATCGGCTGCGCAGGTGGCGGATCAAACCTCGGCGGACTCGTTTCTCCGTTCCTCGGCGAAAAGCTCCGCGGCGAAAAAGATTATCGCATTATCGCTGTCGAACCCGCATCTTGCCCGAGTTTAACCCGCGGCGTTTTTGCCTACGACTTCTGCGACACCGGTCACGTTTGCCCGCTCGCGAAAATGTACACTCTCGGTTCCGAATTTATTCCGTCTGCAAACCATGCCGGCGGTCTTCGCTATCACGGAATGAGTTCCATTCTTTCGCAAGCTTATCACGACGGTTTAATGGAAGCGACAAGCGTTGAACAAACTGCGGTCTTTGAAGCAGCCGAAGAATTTGCTCGCGTCGAAGGAATTCTCCCTGCACCAGAATCGAGTCACGCGATCCGCGTTGCAATCGATGAAGCGCTCAAGTGCAAGCAAACCGGTGAATCGAAAACGATTCTTTTCGGCTTAACTGGAACAGGTTACTTTGACTTGAAGGCTTACGAAGCATACAACAACAAATCGATGACCGATTACATCCCGACGGATGAAGATTTGAAAAGAAGCATTGATTTGATTCCGCGCTTCCCCGGCAACTTAATGTAATTTTCACTCCAATACAAAAAACTCCTCGACTTTGTCGAGGAGTTTTTTATTTCTCATTTTCATTTTTTCAAGAAAAATTCTTCGGAAAGTCTTGCGCGAAAATCGTTAATTCTCGCTGCAGAATTTTCGCGTTTCGGATAAGTAAAATTGCTGAGAAGAATGACTGCGCTTTTGCGTTCTGCATCGGCGACAATGCTCGTTCCTGTAAATCCTGTTTTTCCAAATAAACGCGGATGGTGCGCCTTGCCCATAAATTTTTCGGCATCGAGTTCCCAGCCGAGCGCTGTGCATTCTTGCGGGATGCGGTCTTCTAACGCATTCGTCGAAACAAGTTGTAAAATTCCCGCGGGCAAAATTCGTTTGCATTCAAACACACCATCGTTCAAAATCATCCGCACAAATTTGAGCAAATCAGGAACCGTCGAAAACATTCCTGCGCTGCCGACAGGGAAAAGTTTTTTAAGAGAGAATGCACTTTCATCGTGAATTTCTCCCTGTAAAATTCTCCCGCGCCACGGGCAATTTTCCGTTGCTACAATTTCTTCTTTCGAAATGCGCGAAAGCGGATCCCAACCGGAACGCGTCATGCTGAGCGGCGTAAAGAAATTTTCTTCGGCGAGTTCTTGCAACGTTTTTCCCGAAATGCGCATCAAAACAATTCCCAAAAGAATGCTCGCCGGATTTCCATAATTAAAAACTGTTCCCGGTCTTTTTTCAAATTGATACGAGTATAAAAATTGCAAAATTTTTTCGGGAGCTAAATCCTTTAACGAACTCATGCGAACGCGATAATCCAAGCTATGCGTTAGCAAATGTCGAATGAGAATTTCTTCGCGATAATTCGTTTGCATTTCAGGAATGTAATCGATGAGTTTTGCATCGAGATTTAATTTTCCTTCCAAAACAAATTTCAGCGCAAGAGTTGAAGTCGGGCAAACTTTCGTTACCGACGCTAAATCAAAAACAGAATTTTCCGCTGTTCCATAATGACGAATTTCACTTTCGCCATTTTCAAAAAGAAAGCCGACAACCGCTTTCGAAAAAATTCCTGCGTCCATCGCAGAATGAAAAAGAGAATCGATTTGCATAAAACAAAAATAAAATTAAAAATGAATAATTAAAAATTCGCGCTTTCACTAGCAGCATAGCCGCCAAACTTTACACGCCTAATTTAAATTTTCAGTATGGCAGAACAAATCGACATTCTCACTTCCGATGGAAAGAAAACCGGCGAAGTGCGCTCTCGCGACGAAGTGCACAAACTCGGACTTTGGCATCGCACCGTTCACATTTGGCTTTTTGATGCGCAAGGAAATATTCTTTTTCAACTGCGCGCCCACGACAAAGAAAACAATCCGAATCTTTACGACACGAGTTGTGCGGGGCATATTTCTGCGGGCGATGAAAGTCTCGAATCCGCTCTCCGCGAAATCCGCGAAGAACTCGGGCTCAAAAAAAATCCCGAAGATTTAATGTATTTATTTGAATCGACTCACGAAAGCGTTTTGAACGGCGGCAGTTATTTGGACAATGAATTTTACGATGTTTATCGCGGACAAATTTCCGAAGACGAAAAACGCAGGCTCGTTCCGCAGCCACACGAAGTGGATGCGTTTCGCTTTTTTAGCGTAGACGAACTTCGAGAAGCATTAAAAAATCATCCCGAAAAATTCGTGAGCCACCCGAAAGATTTTCAATATTTACTTTCTCAAGCCTAATTATATTTGCGCTATGACATTACAACAACTTCGTTATGCAATCGGCATCGCCGACAATCCTTCTTTCAATAAAGCCGCAGAAAAGCTTTATGTTTCGCAGCCATCGCTCACCGCAGCCATTCACGAATTAGAAGATGAAGTCGGTATCACGATTTTTAATCGCACTAGTCGCGGCGTTTCATTAACCAGCGATGGCGAAGAATTTATCGCTTACGCCCGCGATCTTTACGGCCATTACGAAGCGCTGTTAAATTTATACGGCAAAAACGGAAAGCGTCGTCAACGATTTTCTGTTTCCACGCAACATTATTCTTTCGCTGTCAAAAGTTTCGTTGAAATGGCAAAAAAATTCGGCTCCGATGAATACGATTTAGCGATTAGCGAAACAAAAACGCGCGATGTCATCACCGATGTTAGCAATCTCAAAAGCGAAATCGGCATTCTCTATTTAAGCGATTTTAATCGCAAAGTCATCTCGGATTTGCTCGATGCCAAAGACTGCGAATTTCATAAATTGGTAAACTGCAAAGCCTACGTTTACCTTTGGAAAAAGCATCCGCTCGCCCAAAAGAAATTTATCACATTCAAAGAACTCGAACCTTATCCGTGTTTATCATTTGATCAAGGCGACGGCAGCGCAGAATATTACGCCGAAGAAATTTTGAGCACCAAAGAATATTCGCGGACAATTAAAGCAAACGATCGCGCGACGATGTTGAATTTAATGATCGGCCTCAACGGCTACACGCTTTGCTCGGGAATTATCTGCGAAGAATTAAACGGCAGCGATTTTATCGCAGTGCCTTTCCGCGATCCCGCAGCGAGTAAAGATGTGATGGAAGTCGGATTCATCACCAAGAAAAATATGATGCTCAGCACTCTCGGCGCTTACTACATTCAAGAGCTCAAAAAATATCTCGGCGTCGAAGAAAAATAATTTTACTTCTTAATCGGCGAATAAATTTTTGCTGACGAAACTTGATACAATTTTTTTTCTTCAAGGCAATAAGCCGAAAGCGCTTTTCCGTAAACGCAGCCCGAATCGAGTCCGCGGAAACCGGGAACATCGACAAGGCCTTTCGCTGCCCAATGTCCAAAGATGACAAGCTTCGGCCAAGTCACGCATTCAAACCAAGCAGGATTCGTTTGCGATTTCATGTCTTCGCCAACGCCGTCCCACGTGCGCACCGAAAGTAAAACGCTCGGACGCATTTCTTCGAGTTTTGATTTTCCCGGTTCAAGTCCCGCGTGAACCAGTAACGCATTCGGCGTATCGCGCCACAGCGGCCAATCCTTGACGACATTCGCAATCCAAAACGGATCTTCTAATGTCGCAGCCATGCGTTTTGTTTTTTCGGTCCACTCGGATTCGGGCGCCGAGATGAGTTTTAATAAATGCGCTTCCCAATTTCCTTTCACACAGAGAAATTGATTCTTCACAATTTCTTGAATCACTTGAAATGATTGCGGACCTTTCCCGATTAAATCGCCGGTAAAATAGACCGTATCTTCGCCCGGCGTAAAATGAATGGCGTCGAGCATTTTCATCATTTCGTCATAGCAACCGTGAACATCTCCGATGAAAATTGTGCGCTTCATTTTTACTTCTCCGAATTTTCGTCTTCTACCATTTCGCGGAGAGATTTTTCTTCGGTAGCGCTGAGCTCGCGGAATTCTCCCGTCGGAAGATTTCCCAAAGTCACGCCCGCATAAGTGACGCGCTTCAAATCGCGAATTGTATAACCGACCGCTTCGAGCATACGACGAATTTCGCGGTTCTTGCCTTCGCAAAGAACCATTTCAAAAAATCCTTCGTCAAAGAAAATTTCTTCGGCGTGACCTTCTTCCATTTCGCCGTGTTCATTTTCTCCAATTTCTACGCCATCGACAAGTCGTTGCGCATCGCTTCGAGAAAGCGGTCGCGTCGTCCACACATAATAACTGCGCGGAATTTCAAATTTCGGATGCGTCAATTTATAAAGCAAATCCCCGTCGTCGGTAAAAAGCAAAAGTCCGCGACTTTGCAAATCCAAGCGCCCGATATATTTCATCGTGCGATATTCTGGCGGCAAATAATCGTAAACCGTTGAACGTCCTTGCGGATCATGCGCCGAGCAAACGCAGCCCGCGGGCTTGTGAAAAAGAATCACTTTCGTCTTTTTCGGCGGGCGCACTTTACGACCGTCCACGCGGACATCGTCGCCTTCGTTTACAACAAATCCGGGCTCTTCTAAAATTTTTCCGTTGACCGAAACGCGTCCTTGCTTAATGATATCGTCCGAAGCGCGGCGGCTCGCCACCCCGCACAAAGAAAGAAATTTGTTAATTCGCATTTTGCTTCTCCGGATACAAAAGTCCAAATCGCAGTCCCGCTGTGCTAATGCAGAAACTTTCTGCGTGCAATCTTAATAATAAACTGCGCAACCAAAAAAGCCCGCAGATAATCACATCGCTCCGTCCCTTTTCAAGTCCGGGCATGCTGCCGCGCAATTCTTTCGAAACATTGGAAATTTTTGTAATCACTTTTTCCAACTGTTCCAAATTCATTTCAACGCCTTCGATTGTTTTAAAATCAAATTCGGAAAGATTTAAGAAAACCATTGCGAGCGCAGTCGCTGTTCCGCCGACCAAGTAAACCGGCTTTTTCGCATAAGGGCGCAGCGGATTTCCTTTGAGTTCTTCCTTCTCCCATTTTTTGTATTCGGGTCCAGGAATCGCACCCATTTTTTTGAAAAGAAATAATGCGCCCACCGGAATAGAAATCGCTTTTTTCCCGTCCGAAATTTCGGTAGAACCACCGCCGATATCCACGGTGACAATGCCTTCGCCGTGCCATTCTTCGACCGCGCGGAATGTATAAGCGGCTTCTTCTTCGCCCGAAATAATTCTCGGTTTTACCCAAAGTGCTTTTTCGACCGCTGCAATAACTTCGTCACCATTTTCTGCGCGACGCGATGCTTCGGTCATCGCACACGCTTTGATTTCTGCGCCCAGTGCGTGCGCCGTAGAACGAAATTCATTCAAAATTTTCGAAAGCGCATCCAAGCGTTCTTCGGTAATGCGCCCGAAATTAAAAACGTCTTCGCCCAAACGGCAAATTTCCACTTTCTGAATTTTCGGCTGCAAAATTTCTTTGCCATTTTCATCTTTTTCAAAATCGGCGATGAGAAGAATCGTCGAATGACTGCCGATGTCCACCGAAGCGGGGAGAGTTTTTAACGCGTTAGCCATTTAAAAGTCCTTCGCGGATTCGCGTCGCAATTTTTTCTGGATTCATGAAAAATTGCTTTGCCAAAGGAATTGCTTGTTCCACCAATTCAGGCGAATATTTTTGCATCCACAGCGCAACCGTTTTTCCCGAATCGCTGCCGAGTTCTTTTCCCGATTGAATTTCTACCGCCATCTTCAACGCTAAACAAAGCCCGAGTTCAAAAGGCTTCGGCGATTCCTTGCCTTCGAGAAGTTTTTCCACACGAGCGAGCTGCGCCGCCGAACCTAAGGATTCTATTTCTTTTAAATCTTGTTCCGAAATCATAGTGCAAATTTAGTTTTTCGCTTTTTGCTTTTCGGATTTCTATCCACGAAAAAATCCCCAGAACTTGTCCGAGGATTTTTTCAAAGAGAGAAATGAAACTGAAAATTATTTCGCTTTTTTCACGGCTTTCTTCGGAGCAACTTTGCTTGCAACTTTCTTTGCAGCCGGTTTTGCAGCGACTTTTTTGGCCGGAGCTTTCACAGCCTTGACCGCTTTTTTCGGAGCAGCCTTGACAGCGACTTTCTTTGCTGCGGGCTTTGCGACTTTCTTCGCAGGAGCCTTCGCCGCTACAGCTTTCTTCGGAGCTGCTTTTGTAGCCTTTGCTTTCGGCGCAGACTTCGGAGCTGCTTTCACCGCAGATTTTTTAGCAGCCGGAGCTGCTTTTTTGACGGCAACCTTCTTCGGAGCGGCAGCTTTTTTAGCTACGGCTTTTTTTACAGGAGTTTTTGCCATATTTTTTTCCTTTATGTTGATTTGTTGATAACTATAAACATAAAATAACTAGATTTTCACAAAATATCAACAACTTTTTGAAAATAATTTTGATTTTCCCGAAAAATTTTCACAAAATTGCGCACGACTTTGCCGTGCGCTTTGCGTTACCAATCTTTTTCGGGGCGCGCTTTTCCGCGGGCGGGTTTCCACGGTTTTCGTTCGCCGTGCTCTTCGTCAAAATCTTTGAGCAACTGCGAAGCTTCTTGCGGGCTCATTTGTCCCGGTTCATTGGGCGGTTCTTCTCCGCCACGCGAATCGCTCGAATTTTCCGAGTTGCTAGAACCTTCTGCGTTATCCGACTGCGAATTGGAATTATTGGAATTACTGGAATTTCCATTCGACTGACTTGAATTTTCCGAAGAATTTTCGGAATTGTCATTTTGCGAATCGCTTGAGTTTTCCGAATTGCTAGAATTATTTTGATCCGAAGAACTGGAATTTCCCGAACCATTTTCGGAATTCTGCTGATTCTGATTTTGTTCTTGATTTTGGTTCTGATCTTGATTTTTATCTTGATTCTTTTCTCCGTTCGGATTATTTTCTTTATTTTGATTTTTCTGTTCGTTTTTGGATTCGTCAATGCGATCGGCGAGCATTTGCAATTTCGCATCATCCGGATAATACGAAAGTCCTTCTTTGCAAGTAATTTCCGCCGTCGGCAAACGATTTTCAATATATTGAAACGCCGCGTCCGAATAATATTCCGCAGCCGTTTTCGGCGCCTTTGCAGCAAAAGCTACCGCAACAGAAACCGTGAGAAACATCATAATTTTCGCAAGCATTAAATTACCCCCAAATCATTATCCGCATTGGATTGGTCAATTTTACTCTTGGGTTTTCTTCCTGCTTTGATATCGATGACATCTTCAATGCGCTGAATATAAGAATTCAAACTCGTCGCCGTTGAATCGTTCGTCATCGTATTTTCAAGCAAATTTTTCGCCGGCGTATATTGTCCTTCTTTGCACATTTGCATCGCACGCGCGAGCATTTTCTTGGCATTTTCCGAAAGTTCCGGCTGCTTCTGATCATTTTGATTATTCTGATTTTGATCTTTTTGCTTGTCGATTTCTTCTTTCAATTTACGTTGCACAATTTCCACATTGCGCTTTGCCTTTTCATAACTCGGATTCAAATCGATTGCTTTTTTCAAATAGCCAACCGATTCTCGCCATTTTGCAATGCGTTCCGAAGGCTCGCTCGATTTTTCACCGATACGGTAAAATGTATTCGCCAAATTGTATGCCGCTTTGGAAGCGAGCGAAGAATCGGGCATGCGCACAGCGCTTTCGAGTTCTTTCTGCGCCGTTGCGTAATCGCCTAATTGATACGCGCACGTTCCGATGTTATAAAACAAAAGCGGATTCGCGGGCTCATCTTGTCGCGCTTCTTCGTATTTTTTTAGCGCACCCGAATAATCGCCTTTTTGAAAGAGCGCATTGCCATCGTTAATCGGGCGTGCAAACGCTGCCACCGAAATGAAAAGCAAACAAATTAACCATTTCATTTGAAAAATCCTCAACTAAAACGCCCCGCGAGCTGTTTCCGTTTTTTGCCGCGTTCCGAAAGAAGCGCTTCGACCAAAAATAAAATCGCAGCCATCGCTAAGAAAATTTGATAGCGATCTTGATAATTTTCCATTTGATCCGAAGAAGTATCGCGCTTTTCTAAACTTTCAATTTCCGAAAGCACTTTTTGCAGTTGAAATTCGCCGGGACTTGCGTAAAAATATCGCGCGCCCGTGATGCTTGCCACATCTTGCAATGTGCGTTCTTCCAAATGCGTTGTCACGATATTTCCGAAGCGATCTTTGTGATACGAGACGTCGCCATTTTTCGTCGGCTCCGGAATAGGAACGCCTTCTTTCGATCCGATGCCAACGGTGTAAATGCGAATTCCCGCTTCCGCAGCTTCTTTCGCTTTTTCCACCGCTTTTGCATCTTGTTCTTCGCCATCGCTCATAAGCACCATCACCGCATACTTAGACGGTACTTTGGAACGACGAAACATTTGCATACCTTTGTCAATTGCCGCAGCCAAATCCGTTCCCGGCAAAAGCCAACCCGGTTCCAAATCCCGCAGAATTAACTGCACCGTTCCATAATCGAGAGTGAGCGGAACCAAAGTTTGCGCTTCGCCCGAAAACGCAACAAGCCCGACGCGATCTCCCGAAAGCGTATCCAAGAACGCCGAAATTTCATGCCGCGAACGCACCAAACGATTCGGCTTTACATCTTCCGCAAGCATCGAAAGCGACACATCTTGCAAAAGTAAAATGTCCAAACCTTTGCGTTCGATATGTTCCATTTGCCTTCCCCATTGCGGGCGTGCAAGCGCAACAATCAAAAACGCAATGCCCAAAAGAAGCAGTCCTGTTTTCGTCGCACGACGCCACGGCGAAAGCGAAGTCGCAATTTTCGGAAGCATTGAAATCGACGCAAATTTCGAAGCGAGTTTTTTTCGCCGACGATACGCGTAAACGAATAAAAGCAAAAATAGCGGTAGGGTAAAAAGAGCCCACAAAAAATTCGGTTCTGCAAATCTCATGGAATCCTCACAAATCGCGTATTCGCTAAAACGAGTTCAAGCAAAATGAAAAGTGCACCCGCGAGCAGCCACGGATAAAATTTTTCGGAATAACGAGCGTAAGCAATCGTTTGAATTTCTGTTTTTTCTAACTGATCGATTTCGCTGTAAATTTTTTCCAAATCTTCTTTGCTTTCGGCGCGGTAAAATCTCCCGCCAGTTGTAGCGGCGATTTGCCCGAGAGTTTTTTCGTCCAAACTATTTTCGGGCGGAATCGGTTGTTCGCCCCACGAAATTTCTCCGGTCCACGGATTTTGTTGGAATGCGAGGAAAGTTCCGCTGCGTTTTCCGACGCCGATTGTATAAACTTTGACGCCAAGCGCTTTCGCCACTTCTGCCGCATGCAGCGGAGGCACAATACTTGCGTTGTCAATTCCATCGGTTAATAAAATCACAATTTTCGATTTTGCATCGGATTTTTCAAGCCGCGCAAGCGAAGTCATTAAACCGTCACCAATTGCAGTTCCATTTCCCGAAGCCGTTGAATCATTCACCGACGCTAAAATTTCGAGCAGAGCGCCGTAATCCAACGTGAGAGGCACTAACGTATACGAATTGCCCGCAAAAGCCGAAAGTCCAATGCGATCGCTTTCTCGTTTTTGAATAAATTCCGCCATCACATTTTTCGCATAACCTAACCGCGAATAATCCCAAAACTTCCCGCTCTTCCAAACTTTTTCTGCATTCATGACGCCGAGTTTTGCTTGATCCATCCGCGTTAGCATATCGAGAATACTCATCGAGCCCGAAACGTCTAACGAAAGCATAATGTCTACGCCATCCGTCGAAGTGTATTCGACTTCCGTCGCATTTTGCGGTCGCGCAAGCGCCACAATAAAGCAGCAAAGAGCCAAAAGACGAAGAGCGGGGACAATGTAGCGCGCACGAGCCCGCGAACCTTTCGCCGCTTTTTTCGCAATCGCTAACGCCGGAAATTTAATCGTACTTTTCCGTTTTCGCGAATGCCACCACCAATCCGCAATCAAAAGCGGAACGAGCAGCAAAAGCAAAAATGCTTCGGGATTTTGAAAATGCAAATTAGCGAGATCCATTCGCATTCTCCTTCTTTTCTTCGGGCGAAGGCTTCGTGTCTTCGACTAAACGACTCGCCCAATCCATCCAAAATAATCCGCGGTCATCGCCGATTTTCATCTTGGCAAATTTCACCGGATACGTTTCTTTTTCAAGTTCCACAAGCGACTGCTTATACGCTTCTTCTAAATTCGGCATTTGCGAAACGCGCGATTTTAATTGCGAAAGAGTCGCATCCAAAATGCCTTCGGTCGGGTGCTCGCCCAAAAAACGCCGTTCGACATAACGCCGCACAATAAAACTGAGCGCTGTATAAAATTCCGCTTGATTTCCCGCTGCGAGTAATTGCTTATTCTGCAAATCTTTTAACGCGAGCACCGCTTCTTCGTAAGGCGGAAGCTGCGGCACTTCTTTTTCTTTGCGGAATTTTTTGTGCAAAATCCATCCGAGCGCAATTAAAATGATCGCCGCCAAAACGATGAGTAAAATCGAAAGCCATTTCGGAAGTCGCGGATCATTTAACGGCTCTTCTGCATCCAAAATATCTTCTTCGCTGCCATCGGTCCGCGTGACCACTTTCACCGCCACCGGATCCGTTTTGGTTTCAGCGGTATCTGCTTTGAGAACTGCGCGCACTTCTTGCGGCGCAATCAAAAAATCGCCCGCGACAAATGTATTGAGAGTCGCTTTCCAAATAAATTTTTTCTGCCCTTTTAATCCTTCGACCGGAACTTCTTCGTGCTGCATATCTTTCACTTCGAAGTTCCCTAAATTGCCGACGAAACTCGGCAAATCCACGCGGGCACTTTCGGGAGCAGTCACCGTGATTTCGTAATCAAAACGGTCGCCGACAAAAACCTGCGACGCAGTCGTCGTCGATTTCACCGAGATATTTAACGCAAACGCTGGAATTGTGAGCAGTAAAATTCCGCATACAAGCAAACTCGGCAACTTTCCGCGTCGCAAAAATTCAACCATTTTCATTTTAACTCCGACGTCTTTGCAGCATTCTAAAATATTCGACAAGTGGCGCCACCGTATCGCGAAATTCTTCGCGGACTTGACACTGCACATAATCCACATTCATTTTTTGAAATAAATTTTTCGTCGCTTTCTGCGCCTTTTTCGCTTCGTAGGCAAACGCTTCGCGGAAGGCGGCATCGCCCGTATCGACGAGCATCGTTTCGCCCGTTTCCGGATCTTCAAATTCGACAAGTCCGACTGGCGGAAGTTCCGATTCGCGCGGATCCGTTACCGAAACCGCAAGCATATCGTGACGCTTCCCGAGAATTTTAAAAGCGGTCTCAAATCCCGAATCCAAAAAATCCGACATCACGACGACCATCGCGCGCCGATTCAAAACGCCGCCTACATATTCGAGCGCACGCTGTAAATTCGTCCCATGATGTTCCGGTTTAAAATAAAGAATTTCGCGAATTAAACGCAGCGCATGTTTCTTTCCTTTCGCCGGCGGAATGAAAAGTTCCACTTGATCCGTAAAAATGAGAAGTCCCACTTTATCGTTATTGCGGACAGCGGCAAACGAAAGCAAAGCCGTAATCGCCGCCATCGCTTCGCCTTTCATTTCTTTTCCCGAACCGAATTCCGAACTCGAACTCGCATCGACCATGAGCATTAACGTAAGTTCACGTTCTTCGATGAACTTTTTAATATACGGCGTCCCCATGCGGGCGGAGACATTCCAATCGATGGAGCGCACATCGTCGCCGGGAACATATTCGCGGACTTCACTAAATTCCACGCCGTTCCCTTTGAACGAGCTGTGATACGCGCCCGCCATCATCGAATCGAGAGACCCCCGCACCGAAAGTTCAATGCGGTTCACCGTTTTAAGAATATCTTTCGAAAGCATATTATGGCACTTCGACCGAATCCAAAATTTTCTGCACCACAAGTTCTGCCGAAACTTCTTCGGCTTCTGCTTCGTAGCTCAAAATAATGCGGTGACGCAACACTTCCATCGCGACAGCTTTTACATCTTCGGGAGTCACATAACCGCGGCCTTCGATAAACGCATGCGCTTTCGCTGCTTTCGCAAGTCCAATAGACGCACGCGGAGAAGCTCCCGTCGAAATAAATCCGGCAAGTTCCGCTTTCTTAATTCCCGCAGGATCACGCGTCGCAAGAACCAAATTCACAATGTATTCGCGGATGCGTTCGTCCACGTAAATTTCTTTCACCAATTCCCGCGCATTCAAAATGTCTTGCTTATTCGCAACCGCTTGCGGCACCTTTAATCCCGAACCGCTCACCGCTTCGAGAATTTTCATTTCATCTTCTTTGCCGGGGTAACCCACTTTAACCTTTAACAAGAAACGATCGACTTGCGCTTCGGGCAAAGGATAAGTGCCTTCTTGTTCAATCGGGTTCTGCGTTGCGAGAACCAAAAACGGAGCGTCCAACGGATACGTTTCATCGCCGATGGTAATCATCCGTTCCTGCATCGCTTCGAGAAGTGCGCTCTGCACTTTCGACGGCGCACGGTTAATTTCGTCGGCCAAAACCAAATTGGTAAAAAGCGGGCCTTTCCGCGTTTCGAAGCGGGATTCTTTCGCATTGTAAATAGTCGTACCGAGTAAATCCGCCGGGAGAAGATCCGGAGTAAATTGAATCCGCTTAAAATCCAACGAAACTGCGCTTGCAAAAGCTTGCACCGCAGTCGTCTTCGCAAGTCCCGGAAGACCTTCCAACAAAATATGTCCATCGGCGAGAATTCCTGTGAGAATGCTCTTCACCATATCCTTTTGCCCGATGACCGTGCCTTCTACTTCGCGTAAAAGGTCCACGCAAAAATGGCTCTGATCTTTAATTTTTTCCGAAAGTTCTTGAACGTTTGTCATGTTGACCTCAATCGTCTTCTTGAATGTTTAAAAGTTTTGCAGCGATTTTCCAAAGTTCTTTGTTTTGGAAAGCATCGCGATCACCGCCACCGTAACGCGCCTGCGCAAATTCTTGCAAAAGCGCATCCCAGTTGACAAGTTTTCCGTTGGCGGCAAGTTCCTCTAAATTTTCACTGCCGAATTGTTTTTTCGCCCACTTTTTGCAAAGCGATTCCAAATCCAAAATCCAAGTGCGGCTGTCGGCTTTCGTCACCCGCTTCTTGAGCAAAATAAATTCTTCGGCAAATTCATCTTGTTCGCGCTTTTCTGTTTTCGCGTGCGCTGCAGCCATTTTCCGCTTTCGTTGAATTAGAACAAAGCCCGCGATTAAAATCGCAAGCAGAAACACGCTTAAAATCGTCCACGCAGCCGTATGCGACGGCGTATCCACGCGAAAATGCATTTCTTCTGCCGAAAATTCAAAAGGTCCATTCGCCGAAGGAATTTGAAATTTCAACGCAGGAATCGAAACATTCCCCGTATCGCTCGCGGTAAGCGTATAAACGAACTGCGTATTCGAAATCGAATTTTTCCCTTGCACCACCCGAGAATGTTCTTCGCGGACGCTTAACTGCGAAATTCCCTTCGCATTTGCCGAAGACACGGGCAAAATTAAAACCGAACTTTGCCCCGCTGGCGCTTGCCAGGCGACATTCACTTTATATTCAAAAGTGTCGCCTTGTAAAATCGGCAAAGAAAGGGAATCTGCATGAACCGAAATGTTAATCTGTAAAGGTTCTGCGGCAGCCGCCGAATCCACCGCCATTTGATTTTGCAAAGAATCCGTGATCATCAAAAAAGAATATAAAAATCTCCCCACTCAAAAGCGTCACGAAAAATTCATAAAAAGGTAAAATCAAAAACGCCCGCCAAAGGCGGGCGTTTTCAAACTTTTTTCAAAGCAAAGGATTAGAATCCGAGAGTCGCCGGCTTCACGTACTTACCATTCAGCAACTGACTCATCATCATCTGCAGAATATCACTAAAGTAGCTCGTTGTAGAAAGCGTCATCTGCTTTGCATTAAAGATATTGGTGCAGGCATCAACCCAAGCATCGGCGCCAGCCATACCGGTTAAGCACCAAGCCCCCCACCATTCCATCGGAACTTTAGACATTTCTTTGTCACTGCCCACAGCCAAATTCCAAGAATATTTCACCGCAGGAATCTGAGCCGGATCATTGTTCGAACGCGTTGCGATAAATGTATTCAAAGTATTCAAGATGGTAGCAGCGCGTTCATCTTGGAACCAGTAATAATCCCAAGCCAAACGCCACGGAATACGCACCGATTCCTTGTCAAAGCGCCAATAACTCGCTTGCGCTGAATTATTATTCGGATCCACAGCAACACCAGCGCCATTGCACCAATCAGGGAAAACGCCCGTGCCAGCGGCTTGCACTTGTTGCATAAAGGCATATTCGGCATCCAAAACACCCTTCCAATCATGTGTGGGATCTACAGCAGCAAACAAGCGAAGCGCCACCGGAGAGAAATAGCTCAAGTTGTAAGCCGGATCAGCCCCAGTCCACATCGGCGTATCTCCCGAATAGAGAAGCAAATTTGTCGGGTTGACTTCATAAGTCCAAAGCGCATTGATCAAAGTCAACGCATCTTCTAAATAGGCGGCATTTCCGGTTTGATAATACGCAATCACGAGCGAAGCAGCGATATCCAAGTCCGCATCCGTCGCACTCGCATCATCGCCAATATCCCAGCTAAAGGACGAAGTAAGCCAAGGCATCAAAGCGTGTCCGCTTGCATACGAAGTATTGCGATACGCTTTGCTATAAACCCAAAGACGGTTATATGCATCCATATCGCCTTGGAAAAGCGTAATTAACATACCATAACCGATTCCTTCCGAAACGGTACAGCCGCGCTTATACATATTGGTGCCTTGTGCTTCATCAATTTGGCAACCCGCATAGTTATAAGTTGACCAAATTACACGAGCTGCAGCCAATCCTTGAGCATTATAAGCACCAAAAATTTCCCCAAACTGAGCCCCTAATGTGGGATACTTTGTCGCTTCTTCTTCTTGAGTAGTATAATGGAAACCTTTCCAAGTCGGATACAGCGCATCGGTATACAAAGCATTCGCCGTCGCCGGAAGGCGTGATGTCTTCGCCACAGGAACATTTCCACTCGATCCGCCCGCAGAACTGGTCGGAATTATCACAGAACCCGAAGAGGTCGGATCCACGGGATCTGGGCTCGAAGAGCTGTCGCTCGAGCAAGCGTTCAAGCCGAACATCGCACACAAGGCGACAGTGCAAAGGGGAAGTTTTAACTGCATAAAATCTCCAAAAAGATTGCCGTATCTCAATACGGGAAAAGTCTTCTTAAATATATAATGGAAAATCCCAATTCCCACCCAAAGCAAGGAAAATTTCTGCTTACAAAAAAAGAATGGAATCTGCATCACACAGACTCCATTCTAAATTCCCAAAGAGAATTCTCAATTACTTGAGAACAATCTTCTGGCTGAGATTTGCTTGACCAGCAACACGAACCATGTAGATACCTGCGTCCATGTTAGCGAGGTTCAAAGAAGCGTTTGCCGAGTTGAGAACGCTCTTGAGCATCACTTGGCCTTGGAGGTTGATCACTTCGACCGTTGCACCAGCCTTCACGCCAGAGATAGCGAGAGTGCGACCAGCAACAGAAGCCTTCAATGCAGATGCAGACTTCACAGATTGGATTGCAGAGCCATCGCACTTGCCGAGTTCACCGATTTGAGCAACGTTGAAGTTCGTTGTCTTGCCGTCAGCAGCAGCCATTTTGAACTTGATTGCAGAAGCCTTGCTAAGAACAATAGACTGATCCACTTTATTGCCCCAGCCTGCTTCCTGCTTGAACTGAGCCCAAGGAAGGTCCACAACCGTCACGACCGCAGCAATCTTCAAAGAAGCCTTGTAGTTATTGTATTTGGTAAGAGTACCTTCATCTTCCGGTGCAATTTCAAGTGCCGGAGCAATTCCATCGGACTTGTAACCGAGGCAGATACCACCCCAAGAAGAAATATCAGCACCTTCTTGGTTTCCGCTCACCAAGTTGAAACCAACGCCAACGAACGGATACTTGTAAGGACCACCCATTGTAGCGGAACCGCAAATACCACCGCACATATCAATAATCGGATCCATTGCGTCGTCAGCGTATTGGTTACCTTTATCTGTAGGCCAAGTAATCTTCGAGGTTCCCGGACCATTATCAGCGGTTTCCTTGTTATCGTTGTAATCGTACCAATAACCATAGGTGTCGTCAGTAACATCACCCACACCGGTTTCAACGCGGTAGGAATCAGGTCCACCAACCCAAGTTTCCATACCGAAAGACATAGAAACTGCAGCGAGAATTGCAGAAGCTGCGAGGATTTTCTTGTTCATAGTTTTCTCTCTCTTGTTAATGTGAATGCCCTATGCGGGCGGTTTGCAACTTAATATATCTTTTTTTTGCAAAAAGAAAAGGGATTTTTTTTGGCAGCGGCATTTTTTTTCAAAAAAACGCTTTTTTGCGATAATTTGCACATTTGTTAATTTTATTTTTACAATTCATTTTTCCCAATTATCCCCCATTCTGTGATAAACAGAAACATTTTAAACAAATTTATACAATAAAAGTTTTTCAATTTGCCTTTTCGATGATTATTTTGTAGGCTATGAAACATTTTACCAAATCCCTTTTTATCGCCGGTCTTACCGCATTTTCTTTTTCCAATGCGGCACCGAGTTTTCCTTTTCCGCAAAATCAAGCCTATCCCTACGGCAATACATTTAAATCAGCGGTAACCGACTCCATTCAAAAGCACTTTGATGTTTGGAAAAAAGCGTGGTACACCGAAGCCGGGACTTTCTACGCCAAATACGACGGCGCCTCCGAAAGCGCAAACGCCCAAATGCCTGCGGGCACAGCACGCGTGATTAGTCCCGACGAACACGCCGAAAGCACCGTTTCCGAAGGCATCGCTTACGGTATGTTGTTAATGGTTTATATGTCGAGCACGGCGAGCGATCATCAAGCCGAATTCGATAAATTATGGAAATATTGGAAGTGCTACGGCAAAGGTTCCAACGGAAATGGCTGCAACAGTTGGAACGGCGAAGGGATGGATTGGAAAATCGACAATTACACAGGAAGTGTTGACGGTTCCGGTACGGCAAGCGACGCCGAATTCGATGCAGCCCTCGCCCTGGTCATGGCATCGAAACAGTGGAATAATCCCACTTATTTAGAAGAAGCGAAGAAATTGATTACTTGGACAAAGTCCAACGACTTTAATTCCGACGGCTCAATTCGTCCGGGCAGCAACTGGAATGATGCATTTAACCCAAGTTATTCTGCGGTAGCCGCCTTCCAACTTTTTTACGAAGTGACGAAAGACGCCTTCTGGCAAACCGCTGTCGAAAAAGCCACCGCCGAAGTGCAATTATGCCAAAATGCCGCGACCGGTTTAATGCCGGACTGGTGCGATTGGAGCTCTCACAAACCTACACATACAAGCGCAAATGTCACTAGCGGTTACCTCGGATTTTATAATGATGCGACTCGTACGCCGTGGCGTATGGCTTGGGGCTATTCTTGGTACGGAATCAAAGGCGCCAAAGCGAGCAACGATAAAATCATTTCTTGGTTAGATTCTATTTCTTACGGCTACGCAGGGATGCTTGCGCCGGGTTATAATGTAGACGGTTCTACAGAAACCGACGTCTTTGTTTCTTCGGATTTTACAGGCGGTCTCGGACTTTCGATGCTTTCGGCCGATAATCCGGGTGCTTACTTAGAAGGTTTATATTATACCCTCGCCAACACACAAGGAAAAGAATCGTTGACATCTAGCTCGGGAGAACAATATTTTGCGGCGACATTAAATGTGCTCTATATGCTCCTCCTCACGGGAAATATGCCGAACTTCTATAATATGACGGGTTATACCGCCTTTACGCCGAACCCGGCAGATGTGCAAACTCCGAAAATGCCCGAAGGCACTTTAATTGACACCGCAGAACATCCCGCGATTTCAGGATTCACGCATTGGGGAGTTTATTCCGATAAGCTCGGCCAAACTAAAATGTATCCGGATTCGGGCACTTCGGGAGTTTTCAAACAACTCGATGGCACCAATATGGTCGCAGCCGAAATGTTTATCGGTCCAGAACCGCTCTACACCGGCGCCGCTGATTTGAAATATCCTTTTGCGGGCATCGCTTGCTCTTTTGACGCTAGCCAAGCTTACTATGATTTAAGCGATTTAGCAAATGTGCACATTGTTTATAAGAGCAAAGGTGTTGTCCGATTCTCTCTCTTGGATCAAGAAACCTTAAACCAAGACAAAGAAGGCGGCGAACCGGGCTATTATCTGCCACCGACCGAAGATTGGCGAGTTCTCGATATTGATATTAGCTATAACACAAGCGGTTACTATAAGAATTTTAACACTCTCACTTATCCCGCGTGGACAGGTCTTCAAGGAAATATGGATGCGCCCGATGTTTTGAAAGCAGTTCGCGGTGTCAAATTTGATGCCAAGATGCAAAAATCCGGATTTGCTTCATTTGCTTTGAAAGAAATTGCTTTGCAAGATAAGGACGGCAATATTATCTCAAACTTGAAAGAAATCAATGCCATTCAAGCCCCGAAAAAAGCCGTCGGCAAAGCGCTCCTTAGCCAAAATGGAAAGAGCGTACACTTTGAACAAGTCGGAAACCAAGCAAAGCTCCGCATCTACGACTTGAAAGGCAATTTACTCGCGAGCAAGACTGTGAGCGGAACAGGCGACATCGCATTAGACGCTCTCGCTCCCGCTAGCGGACTTTATGTGTTGCGTCTTTCGACGGCAACTCATTCGCAATTCTTAAAAATTCAAAAATAAATACATCCTGGGTTGGGTAACTTTAGGAGATTCGAAATGAAAAAATTAACCAAGTTCCTTTGCGTCGGCCTCTTGGCATTAGCTTCTACCGCTTTTGCCGATGCGACAAGCGCAAAACCTCTGCGCGTGGGTCCTGTGCAAAATTACGGCGCACTCGGTACCGACGGCGGAAAAATCGTAAGCCTAGTCAACGGCAAAGAAGTAATGCTCCGCGGCGTAAGCCTTTTCTGGTCCGATGCATTAGGCATTCAATACTACAATTCCGAATCGATTTCTTGGGCAGTCAAGAATTTAGGGATTGATGTGTTCCGTTTTGCGATGGGCATTCAATACTACAATTCGCAAGGAAACGCCTCAGAACCGATGGATGCTAGCTATTCTTATGTTGGCGCCCCCGAATCTTATCTCTCTAAATTAGATCAGATGGTGCAAGTGGCAATTGAAAACGATGTTTACATTATCGTGGACTGGCACAGTCACCGCGCCGAAAATGAGCAAGCTTTAGCGGTTGATTTTTTCAATAAGATTGCGCAGAAGTATGCAAATATTCCGAATGTGATTTTTGAAATCTATAATGAACCGGTCAATACAGCGTGGAATACGATTGTCAGCTACGCCAATACCGTTTCTGCAGGAATTCGCAAGTACTCTAAAAACTTGATTTTAGTCGGCACTCCAAGTTGGTCACAGCTCGGCTCTTATGGTGGCGTCACCGCCAACAATGTGGCGTATGTTTTCCACTTTTACGCGGGCACTCATAAAGTCGGTTCCTTTGGTTCACGAATTACCGCCGCCAAAAATGCCGGCAATGCGGTCTTTATTTCGGAATGGGGCACAACGAACGCCGACGGTGATGGAGAACCCGATGCCAGCGCAACTCAAGATTGGTTCCAATTTATGGAAACAAATCATTTGAGCAACTGTAACTGGAGCTTCCGCAATTATACAAGCACTATCGACAACAAAAGCGAAAAATCCGCCATGTTTGACGGCAGCGAGATTTTGAATACTCAAGAAGCTTTGGCGAATGCAAAATACACCACTTCGGGCACGCTTGTCAAAAACTATTTGACATCGCACACTAGTTCTTGGGCAGATTCTTTACTCGCCGGGAAGACTGCAGGTTCTTGCCACTTTGATTCCAAAACAGTCAAGCAAACCGCAGGTTCTGTAACTTTACCAGCCGGTTGCACCTACACTTCGAGCAATGAATCGGCAGTCACCGTTTCGGGCGGAACCGCAACCATTCTCGATGCGGGCTATGCCATCCTCACCGGAAACGATGGTTCTCAATCCATCATCACGGTGGAAGCGGAACCGGAACAAAATTCGGGAATCGTCAGCTTCCTTTGCCGTTACGGCGGAAACTGCTCGCAAGGTCATTCTGTAAAAAATTATACCGGAACAAATCCATTAGAAACAATTCTTACAGTCAGTACAACAACAACCCAAAAAGGAACTTTATCTTTTAAAGCTTTAAATCCAGAAATCGTCAAAGTAAAAACGGGAACTTGCACTATCACCCAATGTTATAGTGCACAAAATAAAACCGTTACTTTTGCAGAATTTACAGGCGTCTATGGTGACGGAAAAATCGTCATTACTGCGCCCGCTGTTACCGGCTACCGCGCACTCAACGAGACCATTACAGTTTCCTATAAGAAAGGCCTCTACAAACTGAGTTCCTATTTCAAAAATTGGACTCTTGCTCTCGGAGCTCTTTCCAGAGAAAAAGTGCTTCCTGATGTTGTCAATCAAACAGTCCCTGTGACCTATACTTATAACGGTCAACCGTCTACTCCGTATTTGACGAAAGTCGGCACCGCAATTCAAGCCGGAACAGAAAATGCAATTGTGCTGATTAACGCCTCTGCCCCCGGCGATGACAATTACGAACCGTTAGATCAAACGATTACTGTCGTCGTCGGCGATAGCACTCTTGCGGTCAACAAAACCGAATTCGATAACGCTCCGATTCTTGCAAAAGCAAAAGTCGCTCCGTTCCGCACTCAAATTCAAGAAAACGGCCTTTTGCTGCAAGTTCCGCAAAGCGGTTTTGTTTCGTGGGCAATTTACACCCCCGCAGGCAAAGTCATCGCAAGCCAAAAGCAAAACCTCTCCGCCGGCTCGCACTTAATCTCGCTCGAAAACCTCCCCACCGGCTCTTATATGATGCGGGTCAAGCAAGGCAGCAACCAGTCTAATTTTCACTGGAATAAGCAATAAAAATTAGAACAGAAAATGAAGAACTGGCGCGGCTTTGCTGCGCCAGTTCTATTTACAACGAATAAAAAATTAGGAACGAAAAAGAACCGCTTTCGCGGTTCTTTTTTACAGTGCTTTAATTTCGTCAATTGTGAGGCCAGTCCGTTATGCGATCGCTTCTAATGGAAAGCCGTCATCGCAGAAGCCTTTGGCGAGGGAACGTGCTGCGCGCCAAAGGCGCGCCTAATTCTCAATTGTTAATTATGCATTGACTTACGCCCATTACGCTGCGGCTCGGTCATAAATGAGCAAGCTCATTTTTGCGACTCTCACCTTGCTATAATTGTTAATTGTGCATTGAAACTAGTGCTCCGCGCGGAAATGCAAGATCTTAGAACTTAGATTTTAGAGCTTAGAGTTCTAAGTTCAAAGCTCTCAGCTCAAAGTTCTTAAGACCCGTACGGCTTCGCCGCGCCAAACTCTACAAATTTCCACATAAAAAAATTCCCAGCTTTTGCTGGGAATTTTTTTCTTTTACTTTTTCTTCGGCTTGTAGTTCACATCGGGTCTCAGTTCTAGTCCGATGGTGACTAACAGCGAAACAATCGGTTCCGTGTGATCTTGCGAAAGGTCGTAAGCCGCAACGCCTGCGTAGCCTTCGTTTTTCACCGTTTCTGCGAGAGCTTTTACCGAAGGAATTCCCATAAAGACGATGGATTCCATATCGCTGACAGCAACTTCGGATTTCGAGGCTTCATCAAAGGTCACCTGATAATCCGGCGTATCAAACTTCGCCATCAATTCTTTATACGAAAGAATGCCTTCGTTACCGCTACCGATACCGGTTTGCGCTTCGCCCAAACCTTTGGCTCCTGTAAAGCTTTTACCATAGAAAAGCACAACCGGAACGAGTTTATCTTTTTCAACGCCCTTACTCGAAAGAGTATTCATCGCTTCTTCAAAAACGGTGACGCTCTGATTCGGCTTTAATTCCGAAGATTCTTCGGTCATTTGATCCGGCACAAAGACGGTAATGTAATCGGCACGGTTCAAGGCTTCGGCGCTATAAGCGTCTGCAGATGATTGCGGATAAGCGGTCACCGCAAGTTCTTTATCGCCCAAAGCTTCCTTCAAAGCATTGACCATTTTGCCAAAAGCTTCGGCATTTTCGGCGGTAAGATTTTGCCAATCCAATTCGGCACCCGCAGCACCATTTTCCGAAATCCAAGAAGCCGCATTGTTTGCAAAAGTCGAAAGCATTTCATCGGAGCCTGCAATTTCTGCTAAAGTTCCTTCTTGTTCCATGCCACCGATCGAAACAATCAGCTTTACCTTATTTTCATTCGAAAGTTTGGCGAGTTCCTTAAAGTTTTCCGCATCGTTTTCATCGGCAAAGGCGAGAGAACCATCCGAAGAAGGCGAAAGCGAAACATAGTGAATATGAGTCACCATATTGTAGCGGATATCTTTTGGCGCAAATTGCGAATATTGGCTCCAATACGGGAAATATCCCACGACTTTATCAGCTGCAGCATTCGCAAGTGCGGCGCAACCGAAGACCAAAGAAAGAGCGATCCATTTTAAGTTCATAAAAGACCTCATTCCGCAATTTCGCGGACAATGCCAGCGGCATCTACGCAATAAGTTTTCGTCGCCGGATAAACTTCTTCCGCTTGAATCGGATTCATCGATTCGGCATCCGAGCAAAGGCGATAAGCCCAGCCGTGCGTTCTACCATAAAATACATACTGCAAGCTAATCGCTTCCCAATCCACCGGAATCGCAGCTAACGCAGCCAAATCCTCAGTAGTCGTTTTGAAGTTGAATTTCAGCAGTTGTTTTTTCTTATCCGCCGGAATTCCGCCTAAAGTAACAGTTGTATCAATCGTAAACTTCTCAAGATTTTCTTGCGTCGTAGCCCCATGAAGTTTTACAACCGAATAAGCAGAATCGTCAATGTCATACGAAACAGGAATCATTTTCGTAGCATCTACGGAATCCTTGATTTCGCCAGAAACATTCGTGATTTTGCCTTCTGCGCTGTAAGTCAGTTTGACATTTAAGACTTCTATTGGCTTTTTGGCAATAAGGTCGGCAACTTTCAAAGCTAAAGTATCCAATTTGAAGGTTGTGTCCACGACAGTCATCGCGGTCCAATCATCTTGCCACAATTCTTCGGAATAACCGGCATATAGCGGATTCGCATAAATTTGATGCAATGTCGCGGTATCGCCAAAGAACATCGCTGTATCCACTGCAAAAGTCAACGAATCGACTGTTGCGGCATCATTCAGCGCCGAAACATAGTCTTGAATCTGCAAGCTGCGAAGTGCCGGATGCAAATTCATATAAGTTTCTGCTTGGAAGTCTTTCGGGTAATTGTCTTCATACGCTTCCGAAGAAGAAACATCCAACGAGGAGCAAGCGGTGAACGCAAAGGTTCCCAAAGCTACTAAAAGAGTTAAAGATTTATTCATCATAGTCGCACCTCTTAGAATGTTACCGTCACGTCGGCCATAATCACATTCTTATCGATCGAAAGTTCATCATGCACTTCTGTCGTTACCGCCGTAGCCGGGTCGGTGACAGAGCGGTTGAATTTCACTTTATCGGTCAAGAGTCCGTATTGAATGGAAAGGTAAGATGCCGGAGCAATTTTGACGCGCGGACCCACGCGGAGAAGCATTTCTTCGGTCTTGGTAATCATCGCCGAAGAACTGATTACGAGCGGGTTACCGTATTCCATCTTGAATTGTTCAAAGCCTGCGAGGAAGCCGATCGGGCCCCAAATTTCGGCAGAAACACCCGCCATAATGCGGTCGGATTTCCGCTTAAAGTAAGCATCTTCTTCGGAATGCGCAAAGGATCCTTGCACGAAGACGCGATTAAAATCGGTGTCAAATTGTTTGAGCACTTGATCCACGCGAACGCCGAGACCCACAGCGTATTGCGTGTACTTGTTATCAATCGCATCTTGATTGTATTGCGAGAAGCGCACATTCACATTCACCGCAGCATTCCAATCGCCATCAAAGGCAACATCAAAGCCTTTGCGGTCAGGGGTTGCAATGCCATACGGAAGAGCCATATCCAAAGAGCCATCCATCAAGAAGAGCGCTTCATTCAAATCCAAACGCTTAATGGTGTTGGCGTTGTAGCCATTGCGATAGGTATGCACATTCTTGTAGTTGTTATACAAGCGGGAATACATATAATCCGATTCACCATTATTGGAAGACAATACATTCGCCTTCGACGAAGATTGAATGTTGCTTGCGTTATACGGATTGGAGTTATAAACTTGGAAGTAGAGATTTTCAAGGCTAGACATGCCAAAGGTCGAAACCAAGCCCGAATAAACCGAATCCGCATAGAGAGCGTTTGCGTTCAAAATCACAGCATTTCCGCGATAAGCCGGAGCCGCTGCCATTTCAGACCAGAACTTTTCATCGTTCTGCAAATAGCGTGCGCGCAATTCCAAGTTGAAGTTTTCGATACTCGTCTTCACATAAGGCGCGATATAGAAGCTCTTGCCGTCGTCATCCGCAAAATCTTCCGAAACGGTCACATTTTCATCTGAAGCGATTTTCTTGACATAAGCAATGGAATCCATCGCTCCACTTGCATTTGGAATGCGTCCTCTTTGAATCACATATTCGTAATTCGTCTTGGTTGCCGAATGATACAAATCCGCATTCCACCAAGACATGGCAAATTCACCCGTTAAACCGAAGGTTACCGGCAAATCGGGGAGAAGTTTCTTGGAATCAAAGCCAAATTCTCCCGAGAAGACTTGGTTTTCGTCCAAGACGACAGAATCCGCAAGATCGACGTCATGGGCTAAGAAGCTCAATTCGCGGTCAAAGACGTAAACATAGTTTGCGCCCACATGAGCACCGTAAGCGTCAACGCCTAAGCGAGCACCGACAAAATAACGATCCGCCCAGTCAAAGTCAAAGAAGGATTCGTCATTTTTCTTCGAGATATTGCGCAAGCGAGCGCCCGTTGCTTGGAACATCACATTGTCCACAGCACCGAGATTTCCGCTGTTATAGACGACATTCAAGCCTTGTAAAAGGCGATTGTTTGTCGTATCCAAGTTGCGCTTTTCCATCGCTTCTGCACGGGCAGCAGCAAAAATTTCTGGTTCTTGCAAAAAGTTCGGCTGCGGCGTGTATAAGGTGTACGGAGAATAACCGACACGCATGTAACCCAAGTTGAAGGAAACGTGCTTATTGAGAATTAAACCATCGTAAGAGAACCAATGTCCGATAATCGGGTTATTGTTCTCTTCGTATGCGCTCTGCCAATCTTTGTGCAAACGAAGTTCAACGCGAGCTTGCGTTTCGGAACTCGGACGTGCGGTAAAGACCAAGTTTGCGGTTGTATAAGCCTGCGTTTCTTGTTCCGGTGAATTCGAGCTAAATTGATCCGACTTTGCCATCGAAGTCAAAACGCCCGCTTTGACGGATCCGTTCACGCGCAAACCGAGAACAGCATCATTCAAAGAATCCAGTTTTTCAAACAAAGACTTTTGTTGTTCTGCAATAGGCTGTTGTGCCGAAGATTCCACTTCGGGCTGCGCAAATGCGGTAGCCGCCGAAAGGAAGAGCACCGAAGAGAAGCCGAGCAAGTTTTTCATATTCAAGTTCTTCATTCTTTAGTCCCTCCCACTAAAATTCCACGTTGATGGAGGCTTCGACAATCGCTTGGCTAAATTCATGTTTGAATTTACCCGATGCATCGGTTGTCACATCGTAGTAAGAAGGCAGGTTGTAAGGCTGTTCAAAATTGCCACTCGCATTATCAGCCACCAAAGCTGCGGTATTGTATTCGTTCTTTACAGAAACTCTTCCGTAATTGATCGAAAGCCAAGCGTCCTTTGCCAAGGTATAATCGAGACCGACCATCCACTGCATTTGCTTGCCGCTCATCAACGGAGCCTTCAAGCCAGTCGAAAGTCCTTCATAGGTATTGTAATCGGTCTTGATGTATTGGAAGCCTGCGGTAAAGCCGAGACGCGGCAAGTATTGCACATACAAACCCGCATTGATAAAGTCACTCTTGAGTTCTGCGGTTCCATCGGTAAGACCTAAATCACCCCAACCATCGGTATCGATTTTACGTTCGGAATGCTTATAGGAGCCCGAAATTTCGAGCGGTTTCTGGAAGCCGAGCATCTTGAACACATCGACCTTTGCGCCACCGCCAAATTCCAAATACTTCGCTTCTTTGTAACCGCTCAACGCAGAAACCTGCATAAAGTAGCTACCCATCGCTTGAACTTCGGCGTAATCTTTCCAGTTGAACTTTAAGTTGCCGCGTCCACCTTGACGGTTCGAAGTCGCAAGACCATTCGGGAGAGAAAGTTGTAGCGCCGGATCGCTCATCTGTTCAATTAAAGCGAGCTGAGCGCGGGTATAAACATTCGACTTCCAAGAGCTCTTGTTGAACGGAGCAATGTTATAGCTCTTGCTCTGTCCGCTGCTCAAAGCGCCGTCGTCCGTTCCCAAGGTGCGAGCGACCGGGGAGAACTTCGGCGAATAGTTATAAAGAGCGTCAAAAGAAGAGTAGAGCGGCGAATTGACGCCATACTTAATCGTTTCGCCATCGATATCGGAATTCAAAATGCGGCGAGCGAAGAATTTCGGCGATTGAGCGAGGTTGTTAAACCAGTTGCTGTCGTTTCGGACGATGTCCATACCGAGAACAACTCCCCAATCCGATTCCATCTTGTAACCCACATTCATGTTGACCAAGAGAGCGGAACCATTCAGAGTTTTCTTTTTTGCGACATCTTGAGAAATGGCATTGCCTTCTTCGTCGACAGCAGGAAGTCCCGTTGTCATATCGATGACCGGAACGCCTTCGTGCTTGTAAGTTTCGTCCGAAGAATAAGCGTATTCTGCCACGAGATCCAAGACTAAGTTCTTATTGCCGAGAATGCCTGCGACATCACCGCCCACGCGACCGCTCACGATTGTCGTCTTTTGCGGATCGATTTCGAACGGGTTAATGTCTTGCATTTCATAAGGATCGCCGACAAAGAGACCTTGGTGACGGTAAGTATAAGAACGGGAATCTTTGTTATCGAAGATATACATCGGAGTCACGCCGACATATAAATTCTTGTCCATCGGAAGGAGTTCCAAGTTACCCGCAATCACCCACTTGTCCATATTCGACGCTTGCGAAGCACCCGCAACCGAATCATTCGGAAGGATGTTGCCTTCTGCAGCGGAAAGGTCGAGGACCGATGTGCGATTTAAGCGAGCGGCCAACGCTTCGACGCGAAGTTCACCCACCGCACTCCCGAAGTAGTGACGGAATTGAACATTCGCACCTTGTAAATTGCGCTGATTGCCGTCCAAAAGTTCCTGCGATTCCGCCATATGACGCTTGCGCGCAAAAATGAGCGGTTCATACAGAATTTCGACATCCGGAGAGAAGAGGGTTAACGGCGTATATTGCTGACGGAAATCACCGACGACCCAGTAGAAGTCTTTGCCGATATTCCCTTCGACATTTAACCAGCCAACCGAAAGAGTCTTCGACGCCGAAGAGAAGTATTCTTGCATGCCAGCGCCCATCCGGAGCATCACATTGGCACGCACATTTTCGAACGGACGGAAATGAAAATCAATATCGGCATTTGCCATTTCATTGCGTTCCGTTTCCGGCATATCACTTGTGCCATTCGGATCTTGATCCGTATCAAAATACGAAGTCTGCGCAATCGCACGAATCTTTCCGCCGATTTCCACCCCGCGTTTGGCGTTGATGGAATCTACTTTGGCGTTTAACTTTTCTTGAGTTTGCCATTCTGTAGCCGCAGGAGCGGTCACAGCAGCAGCCAGGAAAGCGATCAGAAACTTATTCATATTCTTTTTCATTGTTTACGCCCTCCTTAGAACCAGACCTTGGTTTCTGCAGCGACATAATGCGAATGCCAATCGTTGACAGAAATCACTTCGTCGCTATGAGTCATCCACTTGTAGCGCACATGCAAACCGGCGCGGTCTGCAAAGTCCCAGTCAAACCCGATACCGATTGCGGTTTCGAGATAATTGATCGGTGCATAAGCGAAATAAGAAGTGGAAACTTCACTATACATAGAGGAGGTCTTAGAAAGGTTATTGCTTACGCTATAGCTCGTATAAGCATTCTTCGAGCGGAACATTTCAATACCGAGAAGCCCCACCATATGGAAGGTCGGCGTTACCGCAATAGACGGTTCAAATTGGCCGTAGAAGCTCCAGAGAAGCATGTCTTTTTGATCTTCGCTGTAAGCAATCGGAGCAATCGTCGTCGAAATTCCCGAAAGGGCTGCGTAGCCGGTCATCATCACAGTGCGTTCGGTATTGAACCAGTGACCGATATCGTAACCGCCCATCACAGAAACATAAGAGGACCATTTTGCGTGGCTCGGGACTTCACCCTTCGCAATCTGTTCGCCGTTTTCGTAAGCGGTGAAAGATTCCCACATTTCCCAAGTTCCACCGTAGAGGCCGCCGCGTTGACGGCGAAGCTTGATGCCGGTACCCGGTTCGAGAACACCAGTACGAGCGACATAGCCCGAAGCCTTCGGATCCGCATTACCCGAGTCTGCCCAGAAAATCGGTTTGTGCTTTGTCCAAGAATTGGTGCTTTCCCACATGTTACGACCATTCAAGCGGTAGTTGAAAACGATGACATCGTTTCCTTCTTCAACTTGACGATGTTGACCGTATTGGAAGTCGAAATAGCCACGGTTAAAGGTCGGTTCCAATTTGAAGTTCAAGCCCATCATATTCGGTGAATAGCGGAGAGAACCTGCATTCAAGTAAGTTTCATCTTTGCGCCAACCGGTAAAACGCGACGGGTTGCTGAGAGAATACGGAGAATAGAAATCCTTCGGAAGGTAAATTCCTTCGATAGTCATCGGCCAGCCTTCGATGTACTTGCTCTGCGCTTTAATGTAAACGCCGACCTGCGGATTCGCCACAGAAGAAGAATAATCATCACGCGTGTAATTTCCCGATTCCGACTTGTAGAAGTTAAGAGAATCGGTGATGCTCAACGCCACATCGGCCATGAAGTAGAGTTTCGGAGTGATGTTACCCTTAATATCAATAGAAGCAACATGCGTATTCAAAAGCATCGGTTCGTATCCCGCAGTCAACCATTGATCGCGGAATTCGCTTTCGTAAATAATGCCTTTGTCAAAGACGACGCCCATATAGTTCAAACCGAGGGTCATCGTTTCCATCAGTTTGTCTTTGGCGATACGAGCGTGGTAAATGGAACCGCGCATATCGTGCAAACCGTAAGTTTCGAGTTCGCCCGGCTGACCTGCAAAAAGACGCAAACCATCGCGCGTACCCATGTCGGCGTCCATCGGCTGCGACACCATGAACTGCGCCTTCATATTATACGGCAACTGGTAAACGTTTGCAAAGATACCGCCAAAAGAACGGTTCGTCCAGAATGCACGACCGCCTTCTTTCACCGGCTTAAAGACTTTTTCTTTATAGTAAGTACTGACAGTCTTTTCGTCCTCGAAGAGTTCGTACTGCCAAGCAAAACGCGGAGCGGTTTCGCGTTCCCACATGGTGAGAGGCGAAGAATTTGCCCAAATCACACCGCCTGCGGTAATGTAAGCACCAAAGACACCTGCGCGAATATCGGCACCCACATTAAATTCTTCGTCGATTGTCGAAGAATAATAGTCGGTCGAATGATCGTAAAGAACGCGTTCATCGTAAGTCGGCACTGCGGTCGGCTGCGTTGCATACTTGTTGCCGAAAGTTCCCGAAAGATCAAATGGGAATGCGAAGTTCGTCCACAATGTCATGTACGAGTTCGGCATCGCAACGATGTTCGCTTTGAAAATAGCGTCGATCGCTGTGCGCGCTTTATCGCTTCCAAATGCGGGCGCAGTATTGGAATAATGGAAATTCTTGCCGCGGAATGCCATAAAGCCCGAGACCGCCACCGGCAGATCGTCCTTGCCGAGAAGCGTTGATTCCATATTGCTAGAAAGCGTATCCAAAGAGGCGTGAATCGAATCCAACTGCAGCTGGGTCGGGAGAGCCCAAACCGAGGCTGCGCAAGAAGCGATTAAAAAAGAAGAAACTAGTTTACGCATAAAACCCTCTTAAATCGCATTGCGGAAAGGATAGTGAGCCGGACCTTCGTAAGGTTTGCCGTGCTTCTTAATCACGATATCGTCAATCCACACTTTGAAGGATTCGTTTTCATCCTTGCGGACTTCCAAGCGGAATCCTTTGAAGTTTGCCCAACCAAACGGGAGCATGACTTCGCGAGTATTCTTGGCATCCCAATACACACCGGTCATCCCGAAGAGTTTGAGAGGAATGCTGAAGTGTTTCCATTCGGTGGTGATTTCGCCGAGACTCTTGGAGCGGAGCTTTACCTGCATCGATTCGCCGCCGGTCTTCACCCCGTCGTCCACGAGCACGAACAGAGCGTTTTCGCCGCCCTTTTCACCTTTAATCCAAAATTCCAAGACGCCTTCTTCGAGATACGGAGTCAGGTCCACCGAGCCCGCAATACAAATTGCCACACCCGAATAATCGCTCGCGATGAGTTCGATTTCCATCGAGAGAGCGCCTTCCATCGCGTACTTATCCGTGAGGATAGGTTCGGGGTTTTCACGCGGATATTGATAAGTATATCCACCGCCACGAGGAATGGCTTCGCGCATAACGACCGTCACCACATCTTTATCCGGGCGGAACGGCTTTGCCGGTTTCATGATAAAGCGAGATTCATCGCGGTTGCGGTAATCACCGAAACCAGCCGACGCGAAAGACACCAGAAGAAGAGTCGCAAACAGACACTTCAAAATGGGTTTTTGTATTGCATTCATAATTTTTAAAATTCTCCAAAAATCCAGTGAGCTACAATATAAATAGATTTTCGCCATTTCACATTCGGCGTTATGCAAAAAAAGAATTGCATTCTACGATTTTTCGGCGGGAAAGCCCAACTTTTGTGCGGAGATTTTCTTTTGTTAAGAAGAATTTACAAGAATGAACTATTATTAAATTTTCGTTAAATTTCCGTTTTCTGTGATTTTCCTCGCTATTTTTAATTTTCGTTAACATTTTCCCGTTTTTTGACAAAAAATCTAATTTTAGCGCAAATTTGCTTTCACATTCCCAAGGAATGCCCGATGAAAAAACTTTTCCTCCCCGCTCTTTTTGCTGCAGCGTTTATCGCTTGTTCTAGCGATGGTGGCGCCACCCAAGCTTCGCTTTCTTCTGCTTCGACTTCGACGAGTTCAGGAACAGCTGAATTCGTCCCCGTTCCCGTGGATTATTCTGCAGGACGTGCGATGAATGCGCGCTTAGGCAGAGGCATAAACCTCGGCAACTCTTGGGATTCGGGCGATTCGACAGGCGCACCCGATTGGTTTAATTTTGGCTTTGGCGTCGACTTGGATGATGGTTGGGGCAATCCGATTGACGATGGCGATTTTAAACTTCTCAAAGATGCGGGATTTAATTCCATTCGCCTTCCGGTGCGCTGGCAGCAAAATTCGAATATTCTCACTCACGAAATTAACGCTGAACGCATGGCGGGCGTGATTCAAGATGTCAATTTAGCGATTGAAGCAGGACTTGCTGTGATTATGGATTTCCACTGGTATAAAGAAATCGAAGAAGCGGCGAAAATGTATCCGACCGATCCGAGCCTTTGGGCGATGCACAAGGAACATTTCCTCGCGTTGTGGGCGCAAGTCGCATCGGTTTTCAATAATTATCCGGACTCACTTCTCGCCTTTGATATTTACAATGAACCGGCGATGAAAGCGGAATTGATGAACGATTTACTCCTCAGCGCTTACCAAGTTATCCGTGCGGCTGCGCCGAATAAAACGATTATTTTCCAATCAAATCAAATGGCAAAATTCCATCAGATTGGCGAATTGCGCCTCCCGCAAGATGGAAACATCATCTTCTCGGGGCATTATTATGAGCCTTATACATTCTCACACGAAGGCCACGGTTATAAATGCGTCGGCGATAATTCATACGCCAATACCGCCAAGCAAGACTTTACAAAATACGTCGCCCTCGCGACGCAATACTATCCCGATGTCAACGGCGGACACATTCCGATGAATATGGGCGAATTTGGCATTGCCGCAGGAAGCCGTAGCAGCTGCGGTTCCGATGGTCCAAGTGATTTGAGATGGGCGTTGTGGAATAAAAAGACTGTCGCCGCTGCCGAAGAAGCGGGATTTAGTTGGCATTATTGGGGCTTTACGAAAGTCGGCGGCTTCGAAGCTTACGACCGCGAGAATGCAAAATGGTATCCGGGAGCGCGCGAAGCGTTCTTCCAAAATTAACGAATCATCGGAAAATTTTCGGCGGAAAAAAATTGGCGAATGGCGAAGTCTTCGGATTTCGCCATTTCTTGTGCGAGTTCTGCAAAGGGACGCCGCGAATGAAAAAGTTCGCGGTAAATTTTTTCGATTTGAATGATGCGCTCTTCGGGAAATTCTTGCGGGAAACGGCGCAGCGCGTGCAAATTGACCCCAGCAAAACGCAGCGGATTTCCGAGTGCTTTGACATACGGCGGCACATCGCGATCGACTTTGAGAGCTGCCCCGACGAAACTGTATGCGCCGATGCGGCAATTTTGCGAAACTCCCGCAGTCCCGCCGAGATTTGCGTAATCGCCGATTTGAACATGTCCCGCGAGCTGCACACCGTTTGAAATGACAACGCCTTTTCCGATTTGACAATCATGCGCCACATGCGAATAAGCCATGATGAGAGTATCGTCGCCGACGAGAGTTTTCCCGGTAGAAGCCGTGCCGCGGTGTAATGTTGCATATTCGCGGATAATGCAACGCTTCCCGATTTCGAGAACGGTTTCTTCGCCGTTAAATTTTAAATCTTGCGGAATTTGTCCTAAAATTGCGCCGTCAAAAATCTGCGATTCCGCTCCGATTTTTACATGAGAAAGCACGCGCACGCGGGATTCTAAAATCACATTTTCCCCGATTTCGGCAAAGTCTTCGACGATGCACCACGGGCCAATGCAGGCACTGGCTGCGACTTTGGCGTTCTGGCTCACATAAGCGGAAGGATGAATCATAAGTTTGCCAAATAATAAATATATTTTCCGCGTTATGCTCAGCATTTGTGTTATCGGAGTCCTTTCGGCGCTTTACGCTGCCCTCTTTTTGATTTTTTCTTTAGGGCTTATCCGCGCAAAAAAAGGCGAGAAAAATCCCGAGAAACTGTGGACTGTTTCGGTGATTGTCCCGCTACGCAACGAAGAAGAACATGCGAAGCGCACATTAGAAGCATTGAATGCGCAAGATTATACGGGCACATGGGAAGTCATCTGCGTCAACGATCGCTCTACCGATAATACCGCAAAAATTCTCGAAGAATTTGCCGCGACTCATCCGAAGTTTTCGGTGGTGCATGTTCCGATGGATGCGCCATTTTTAGAAAGTCCGAAGAAGCGCGCCCTTGAAACGGGATTTCATGCTGCGAAATATGAAATTTTGATGACGATGGACGCCGATTGTATTCCGCCCAAAGGTTGGATTCGTTCGATGGCGGGACGCTTCCGCGGAAACATCGCCATTGTGCAAGGGCCAAAGAAAAATTCAGGTTCGCCGGGAATTGTCCACGCTTTTCAGAAATTGGAAACTCTCGGTTATACATCGATTGAAGCAGCGGGTTTTAGCTTGGGAACGCCGATGGTCGCTAGCGCAGCGGCTCTCGCTTACAAGAAAGATTTATTCTTCCAAGTCGGCGGCTTCGGCGATTTGGTGCATCTTTCATCGGGCGATGATGATATGCTCGTGCACAAAATGATCCGCGAACCGAATGTCGGATTCTGCTATAACTTGGACAAAGACGCCGTCGTCGAAACCGCTCCGGTCGATACCTTCAAAGGTTTGCTCAATCAGCGGGCGCGTTGGTCGAGCAATGGCACAAGTTACACGAATCATTTTTACACTCTCTTTCTCACGCTGATTTATACGTTTTATGTTTGGCTTTTTGTGTCGCCGTGGTTAGCATTCCTTTTTGATTTTCCGTGGACATGGTTCGTAATTCCCTTTGCGATTAAAGTCGCTGTGGATACTCTCTTTTTAACAATCAGCGCCATTCGCCTTGGCGAAAAGAAATTATTGTGTGCGCTCCCGATGACAGAACTTTTGCAAATTCCCATTATCACGGTCGCCGTTCCTCTTGGCATTTTCAAATTATTTAAGTGGAAATGAAACAAGCCCGAAGGCGGAGCATCGCTTCGCGGTGCGTCTCATTTCTAATTCCTAACGATTTGTAGCGGCGACCAAAATATTTATTTTGCCCATCATTTCTAGCGGCATTAAAAAGGAGAAATGAAAAAAACGTGGACGTTTTATTTAATTCTTCGTTCCTATTTTTTTCACGGCAAATTCTTTCGCTTCTTCGGCGGTTTGGATTTTGCCTTGCAGTTGCAATTCAAATTCTTCTTTGATGATTTCGCCAAAAAGGCGGCCGGGTTTGAGACCCATTTGAATTAAATCGCTGCCGCGGAGAAGTGGCTCGGGCGCATTTTCGAAAACGCCGAGAGCGCGAGCGCGTTCTTCAAAAATTTGTGACGCTTCTTGCGATTTGACATCGCTTAAAAGCGGTGAAGATTGCAGATAAAGATGCGCGAGATTTAAGCCGCCGAGTTTGACGGAAGCGCGACGCAAAAATTCGGCGTTAAAATTTTCTTCGGGATTTTCGGCGCTAGAAATCATCTGCGGAATAAATGCAAAAAGAATCGGCGATTTCTTTAACAGTTGCACTTCATTTGTAATGCGCGAAAGGAATGCGGTCACCGCTTGACCATTTTCTGCGCCCGAAAGTAATGCGGTAAACGCCAAAATTTCTTGTTGCATTAAATCCGAAAGCCGCGGCAATTTTTCTGAAATGCGATCCAATAATTCGCCGAGTTTTTCGTCGGAATTTTCAGAACCGAGCCCGCGAATTTCGGGAAAGAAACGTTCTAAATTCATTTCACGGAATGCTTTGAGCCCAAGACTCGGACGTCCCGGTTTTAAAAGCCACTTTTTAAATTCTTCAAAAATGCGCTCCGAAGAAAGGTCGGCGAGTGAAAGCCCGCGGCAAAGTGCTGCGGTTTCGGGAGCAAGTGTAAGAGAAAATCGCGATGCAAATTGAACGCCCCGCAAAACCCGCAGAGAATCTTCGGCAAAGGCATCGGAAACATGGCGCAAAATTTTCTTTTCTAAATCTTCTTTGCCCGAATACGGATCCGAAAGTTCCAAATTCGGAAGCGAAAGTCCCATCGCATTCACCGTAAAATCGCGGCGACGCGCGGCTTCTTGAAAAGACAAATGCAAATGCGTTTGCACCAAAAATCCACGGTGGCCTTCGCCCACTTTGCTTTCGGTCCGCGGAAAAGAAAAATCGAGTTCGAGCCCGCGGGTCATTAAATGCACCACGCCGAAAGCTTTCCCGACTAAATTCGGTTTTCCAAAATCCCGCAAAATTTTTAGCAAAGTTTCTTGTTCAATGTCGTAAACTTCGACGTCGAAATCCCGAGAAGAACGCCCGAGAATGGCATCGCGCACAAATCCGCCGACGAGATAACAGCGACCGCCCGCAGCGCAAATCCGTTCTGCAATTTGCATGAGGCGTGCGGGAATATCTTTTTTAATTTGTTCAAAATTCATTCGGCAACCGGCTATTCTTCAACATTTTCTGCGGGAATTTTTTCGGTTTCCGTTGAATCATTTTGGAGAACGGGAGACGTCACCACAGAATCTTTCGCCGAATCTTTTGTAGCATTGATTTTTACCGAATCCGTTTTTGCGGAATCTTTTTTGGAATCCGCATACATTTCGTAAATGCTCTTTTTGAATTTATTCGTGAGCGAATCCGACTTTGCATATTCTTCTTGTTCCGCTTGGCATTGGCGCAATTCTTCGGCTGTCCACGCACGTTGATCGGGCGACATCGCCGTGTGATTTAGGCGATATTCAATTTCGGCGCAAACGGGTTTCTGACGCTGCGATGCGCAGCCCACAAAAAATAATGCGATGAGAAGAACAGAAAAAATTTTCATGTTAATGAATTACCAGCAATTTTCCTTTTTTGGTTTTGCTGCCTTTTTTAATGAGATAATGATAAACTCCCGGAGCGATGCGAACGCCGCGTTTATCTTCGCCATTCCAAACGAGACGACCGCCGTCAAGATCGTTCCCGGCGAATGAACGCACCAAATGCATTCCCGAATTGTAAACCGAAATGACCGCGGACTCGGCGACATTTTCAAACGTAATCATTTGTCCTAAATCCAAACGCACAGGATTCGGATAAACTTTTACCGCGGGGCCTTCGGATGTCATGAAACTTTCGGTTTCCCGCAAATCGGTGCGCGCATAACGGGTGAGGCCGTTGCGGTGCACAAACCAAACTTCGCCGCGTTTTCCATCGACGGTGACATCGTAAATGATATCGTTTAAAAGTCCATTCCGCGTCACGAATTTTGTCGCTTTCATCGTATCGGGACTTGTCGATTTTTTCTGAATTAAATAAGCGCCGCTGCCGATGGTTCCAATCCAAAGACGATCGTTTGCGTCAATTGCGAGAGAAGATAAACTGCCTTGTTCATACGAAGATGTGCGATGCGGAGCCTGCACCGAATCCATGCCCGCTTCCCAATAGGCAAAATCCGAATACGTAATTCCCCACAAGCGTCCCGACTTTTCTAATTCCAAATCGAGAAGCGCATAATGCCCCGGCGTCGGAATCGTTTCTTTCGAAAGAATTTCAATTTCGCCGCCATTTTTCGAAACCGGTTTTAAGGTGAACACATCTAAAGCGCCCAAACCTTCGACGCCTTCGGAACTTCCGGCGCCCGAGAAGAGCGTCCATTCGGTGCTATCGTCCGACCACGCCGCCCGTAAAGGCCCCGCAAAATTTCCGCTGCCGACTCCATTGGCGCAGCTCACATTTCCCGATTCATCGACGTAAGCGATGCCGTAGCCCGAACGTCCCCAATAATTCACAAGCCAGCCGATACTATCCGGCGATGCGGTAACGCCTCCGGGCACAATGTAATTCGGCAAATATTTTTCGACGCAGCTAGCCGTTTTCTTATTCACATCTTCTTCTAAACCGCCGCCGTTGCTATTGTAAAGTCGCCAGCCGTAACCCCAAATGGCGGCCAATGTTTTTTTGTCCGCTAAAGACGCGACATTTTTGAGAAGTCGATTCGTCGGTTCGCTAACGCCGTAATAGGGCAAATCCATCGGCGACGGACTTGCGGTCCAATTTTCACCATCGCTCCAACCAAATTCGCCCCATTCCGAATAAACGGTAACGCCGCCGTTTTCGTCCACATAAGGAATTACCGTGTAAGGATGCGTAAGCGGAAACTTGGACCATTCCGAAACATTTTCTAAATCACCGTCATAAATCCACGCGGAATCTTTCCCGACGAGATACGCAACGCTTTCGTCTTCGACGATTTGCTGAATTTTAGAAGAATCTTTTTGCCAAAGTTGCGGGAATTTTTTGTTCGAAAGAGTATCGCCCAAGGCGACGAGAATTTTTTGTGTTTCGGTAAATTCTGCGGATAATTTTTTCCCCGAGAAATGCAGCCGACGAATGGCTGTTTTCGAAGTGTCGCTGCTTTCAAAAGTCGCCGCTAATTTCCAAGAAGACGGATCTGCGAGAAGCACATCTTGATTCATCGCGTCCCATTTCATCTTCCGCACATAAACTTCGTTTCCGAGGGCGACAAAAAGAGAATCGCCGTGCACGAGAAGCGCCGACGGAGACTGCGATTTAAGAGAAACATTTCCAATCCGCGAAACCGTCATCAAAGAACGTCCGCGCGTATAATCGTAAAATGCGATTTTATCTTGAAAGCCCAAAATAAGATTCGGGTCAGAAGCCGCAAAAAGTCCGGGAACTAAAACGGAACCCGTCGAAACAAATGAACGATTTTGCACTTCGAATCGGCCATTTCCCGCATAGCGCGAAATAATTCCTTTAGAAGAAACCGCAAAAATTTCATGGCTTTCGGTTAGCGTAACGCCGTAAATTTCCGAAGATTCCAATCCATCTTCGGACGAATAAACCTCGGAACTGCCATTCGTATAAATAAAACGCACACCGCCATCGGTCGCCATGATAAGCGTCCGATTCGCGATAATCGCTTCGTAAAATTCAGTCGTTCGAGAAAAGGCATTCCACGGACTCACGGCGAATGCACTGGACAAAAATAAAATCAAAAAGGAAATGCAAATTTTCACACATTAAAATTACCAAAATAATTGAGCCGAAAACAAAAACAAAAACCTAGACACACAAAAATTAAATTGGTTACGGTAAATCAGCCCATCTATTTGACTTTAAGATGAATTGCCGCAGTTATTCTCAGGACTTTTTGACCAAATTTTCCGTTTTTCGTCGAATCATATCGACAGATAAAAGAAGTCTTTTGCTCACTGCGGCCCTCGTGCACCCCGAAATATCCGACAATTCTGCAATGGAAAAACCTTTGAGGTAATGCAATTCCACCAAAGTTCCATATTGTGGCGGAATTTTTTCCAGCAAGAAATTCAAGTGTTTCGCAGTTTGTTCCCGCTTCCGTTCGCGCTTGACCAACGAATGAAAATAATGATAAAAATGTTTGCAGCCTTCTTCGGCTCGCATCAAACGGCGGAGTTCGTCATTGCATTCATTTTCTGCAACTCGCATTAACCAAGCCCACGGATTTTCTAAAAGACAAACTTGATGAAAATGCGTATGCAAACGAATGTAAATATTTTGCATCACATCGTGTAGCAACTCTTTTTTTCGAATTTTACTAAAACACAATTTGTAAATTTGAAACTGATGTTTATTCCAAAGTCTAAGCACGTCGGTATTTTGAAGCGGTCTCTGAATATGGACCATGTTTGCTTCCCTTCCGTTTCGGTATCTACGACAAACGACTGGCGAAAAAATAATTTTCGGAAAGGAGTGCTTTTTTGATTTCTCGCAAAAAAAATAATTTACATACTTCTTGGATACTCTTCATTTTCTGCTTCTTCGTTTGTGCCGAAGCGTCGGATTTTGAATCGATAAATCTCAACGGCATGACGCCTCCGCAGGTAGAAATTATTTATCCCGAAGAAAGCACTCACGCGGGTTCTATCGTTTCGGTGCAAATTACAATTCCCGAAGGTTGGCATGTCAACGCAAACATCACCGCCGATCAATTTTTAAAGCCTTCGACTTTGCAGATACAAGCCCGCGGCATTGAATTTGCCGAGCCGATTTGGCCTGCGCCCATCAAAGAATACAGCGAAGCGCTCGATTTTGAAAATTTGGTTTTCAAAGGAAAATTCTCCGTCGAAATTCCCATCGAAAAAATTTCTCCCGATTACGATACGAGCACGACGAATGTCGATTTTGGTTATCAAGCTTGCAGCAACATTTGCTTAGCGCCGCAGAGCGTTCACGCTTCTCTCGAAATCAAATCGCTTCAAAGCAAACTTTCCGAATCTGCCCCGTTAAAAAAAAACTCTGAATCCGAAAATTCTTCCTCCGAAAATGCCGTAGCATTTTTGCTTGTGTTGGCTTTTCTCGGCGGGCTGATTTTGAATTTAATGCCCTGCGTTTTGCCAGTTCTCTTTTTAAAACTTTTCAGCTTGGTGAAAAATTCTGGAGAAACGCGTTCGCGGTTGTGGGCGCTCACCCTTGCGCTCGTCGCAGGAATTCTCGTTTCGTTCTGGACCCTAGCGGGAATCGTCGCCTTAATCAAAGCGGGCAGCGGAAACGCTGGCTGGGGATTTCAATTTCAAAATCCAGGATTTATCGCATTCATGGTCATTCTCCTTTCGGCATTTGCGATGAATCTTTTCGGTGCATTTGAAATTTTCCTTCCGGGAAAAACTCTCACCCAAATGGATTCTGCTACAAAGAAAGAAGGACTTGCCGGTGCATTTTTCAGCGGCGTTTTAATGGTGCTTTTGAGCACGCCGTGTTCTGCGCCATTTCTCGGGACTGCGATGGGATTTGCATTTTCGCAAAGCACGCCGATTCTCATTCTCTTTTTCACCGTGGCAGCGCTCGGACTTGCTTCGCCGTATTTAGCCGTCGCCATTTTTCCGAATGTACGAAAAATTTTTCCGAAGCCCGGAAATTGGATGGTGAAATTTCAAAAATTCCTCGGGCTCTTTTTACTCGGGACTGCGATTTGGCTCGTTTGGGTCGCCTTTAAAATGCTCGGCGGAACAGGCGCAATTATCCTCAGTCTTTTTGGAATTTGCTCGATGATTCTTTCGATTCTCTTCGGTAAATTCGCTCGGCCAGATAAACCGTTTCTCCGCGAACCGATTGCACTTTTGCTTATCGCTGCATTCTTTTTTGCTTCTTGGTTTGCCGCTGGGAAGCCCGCTGTCGATTCCGTCGTCGCCGAAAAATTGCGCGCTTCAGCAGAGAAAAATTTAGATGCCGATGGTTGGTACCGTTACTCGCCCGAAATATTCCAAGCATTAGCCGCCGAACAAAAACCGATTTTCATCGACGTCACCGCCGACTGGTGCCTCACTTGCAAAACCAATGAAGCCGTCGTTTTAAATAGTGATGAAGTGCAGAAAATTTTCGTCGAAACCAAAGCGATTCGCGTCCGCGCCGATTACACATTAGAATCGCCCGAAGTGACGCAACTTTTGCAAAAATTGCATCGCAGCGGCGTCCCCGCTTACGCAGTTTACAAACCGCAAACCGATTCGTGGACCGTCCTCTCGGAAATTCTTTCGGCAGATGCCATTCGCGAGGCGCTTACGAAATAAAATTTTTCGGTTTGGGTCAAATTAACATAGATTTATGACTATGAAAGTCGCACTTCTTACCAACGAATTTCCTCCCGACATCTATGGCGGTGCCGGCATCCATGTTCAATTTCTTTCCCGCGAACTCCGCGCCCATTGCGAAATCGAAGCCCGCGCATTCGGTTCGCAGAATGATTTTGAAAAGAATCTGCATGCGCTCGGTTTTGCGCCGAAGCTCGATTCCAAGCCGAAAGACGCCCGCATGGGAAAAATTTTAAACCCGCTGGACATCAATTTGCAATGGATGAGCAGCCTCGAAGGCATCGACATTGTGCATTGTCACACTTGGTACAGTCACTTTGGAGGCGTTCTCGCTAGCCGTTTATTTGAATGTCCGCTTGTGCTAACGACGCATTCGCTCGAACCGCATCGTCCGTGGAAAGCAGAACAGCTCGGCAATGGCGGTTACCAAATGAGTTCTTGGATTGAACGCACCGCTTACGAAGCTGCCGACGGCGTCATCGCTGTTTCGAATGAAATGAAGCGCGATGTGATGGAACTTTACAAAGTCCCCGCAGACCGCGTCCAAGTCATTTACAACGGAATCGATCCTGACTTTTACAAGCCGACTTTTGAGCCCGAAGTCTTGGACAAATACGGCATCGACAAAAATAAACCGTTTATTCTCTTCGTCGGGCGCATTACCCGCCAGAAAGGAATTTCGCAACTGATCAGCGCAATTCCGCATTTGAAAAAAGATGTGCAAGTTGTTCTCTGCGCTGGTGCCCCCGATACTCCGGAACTCGCCGCAGAATGCGAAGCAAAAATCAATGCGTTAAAGCAAACCCGCGACGGCATTTTCTGGATTCAAGAAATGATGCAGCACAAAGAATTGCGCGTGCTTTACACCTACGCAACCGCTTTCGTCACGCCTTCGCTCTATGAACCGTTTGGCATTATCAATTTGGAAGCGATGAGTTGCGGAACGCCAGTCGTCGGCAGCGCAGTCGGAGGCATCCCCGAAATCATCGTCGACGGGAAAACCGGATTCTTGGTTCCGCTCGAACCGACTTCGTCCACCAATTTTGAGCCGAAAAATCCGGACGAATTCCAGCACGCACTCGCCGACAAATTAAATGTTCTCTTGGACAATCCCGAGATGGCAAAGAAATTTGGCGAAGCGAGTCGTCAACGCGCAATTGACGTTTTCAGTTGGAAAAGCATCGCCAAGCAAACTTTCAATTTTTACGAATCCGTTATCGCTCGTTACAAAGCCGAAGGCGCTCGTAAATAATTTTCAAAATATCTGCGAAAAAGCCGCTGCATCCGCAGTGGCTTTTCTTTTGCACCCCGTTTATTTTAATTCACTCCCGGACCTTCAATGCGACTGTGACCGTTTCCAGTCGGGATAATTTCAAAGTGATTCGTGATTTCTTCTTGGACGCGGTTCACGTGCGAAATGACACCGATTAACTTTTCGTTGCTTTCGCCCAAATTCCGAAGCACTTCAATCGCACGCTGCAATTTGCGTTCGTCCAAAGAGCCGAAACCTTCGTCTAAGAAGAGCGTATCAATGCGGACACGCTGACTTGCAAGCGACGAAAGTCCAAGCGCAAGAGAAAGGCTCACGAGGAAAGTTTCTCCGCCCGAAAGATTTGCTGCAAAGCGACGCTCTCCACATTCCGAATCGTAAAGCAAAATGTTTAACGAATTGTTTTCGGTTTCAATCGTATAACGCGGATCTAAACTCTTCAAGTGTTTATTCGCCGCCTGCACCAAACGCGACAAAGTCAGCTGTTGCACATAAGCGACAAAAGTTTTTCCATCGGCGCTACCGATAAGCGAATTCATCGTATTCCAAAGGAATGTCACCTCTTCTTGCTTCGCTTTCTTTTCTGACAAATCCCTAGACTTTTTCTTTTCGCTTTGGTTCACCGCAAATTTCTGCGATTTTTCAGTATAATTTTTATTCAAATCATCCAATTCTTTTTGCAGCACTTCAATTTTTGAAGTTGCGGTTTGAAGAGTCGTGTGACCTGTATCGCGAGAACGTAATTCATTCAAATTCGTTTCTGCTTGATTCAACTGACCTTTTGCTGTCGCCAAATCCGCAGCCACTTTTTCATATTGCTGCACCATTTGCTGCTTTTCCAAATCCGGAATTAACGCATGACGCAAATCTTCTTCCGACGCAAAACTGTGTTTGCGGAGTTGTGCTGCAAGATCCGTTTCGGCGTGCGATTTATCGCGTTCCGTCAAATTCAACTGTTCCACAATCGTCTGCAACTGCGCCTGCGCTGCGGCAAGTGCATTTTCAGCTTCAGTGGATTGCGTATTCGCTTGCGTCCGATTTTTCTCCGCCGTATCAATTTTCGTTTGATATTCTTTGCGATCTTCCGCCACATCCCGCGAACCAAAAAGCTTTCCGCGTTCTGCCGATTTATCTTGCAAAGCATTTTTTAAGCCCAGCAAATCTTTGTTCAAAAGATCCAAATCTTGTTGCGCTTTTTCAATTTGTTCTTGCAATAATTTTTCTTGTTCGTCAAGAATTTGCAACTGATTTTCATCGCTAGCAATTCTATCCTTGCAAGATTTCCAATTGGACGCCCACTTTTTAATCCGTTCCAAAACAACTTGCGGGCTATTCAAATCCGACTCCGAAAAACCGTAAATTTTCAATTTTTCAAAAACGATATTCATCAATTCCGAAACGTCACCCGTTTTCGTTTGCACATCTTTTTCTGCATCTGCGACGAGATCTTTTGCACGTTTCAATTCGTAATCTGCCGTTTTCACGCTTTCTTGCGCTGCTTCAAAATCTTTCTGCAAATGATTCAAACGATTTGCGGTCGCAGAAATTTCAGTTGCCGAGGCAATCGCCCCTTCATGATTATCGTGATAAGTGCTGCCGCAGACTGGGCACGCTTCGCCTTCGTGCAAAGACGATTGAATTAACGATGCAATTTTGTTGATATCTTTTGAAAGATTTTTTTCGCGTTCCGCAGCAATTTGAGTAAATTTGAGCTCTTGTTGCTTCAAATCTTTTTCCGCATTCACGCAACGCGTTTTCATCTTCGCAAGCGAATCTTGTGATTTTCCCAAAGCAATTTTCGCATCGTCCAAACGATTTAACCGATCCGAAATAATCGATTGTTCGCTCTCCAATGTTGAATGCACCGAATTCGTTTTTTCATAATTGCGACAATCCGCTAATTTTTTTTCTAAAGTAGCGCGTTTCTCTTTATATGTTTCCCCAGTTTGGTACAAATTTTTGATGTCTTTTTCTTTTGAAGAAATCGCCGTTTTCTTTTCTTCAAAAGATGCTTTCAACTGGCGAATTTCCGCATCCAAAGACGAAACACTATCGCGAAGAGCATTCCGATTTTTATCTTCGCTGCGTAAATTTTCTTCTTCTTGAGTCCGCTTGTCTAAATCATTTTTTGCCGTTTCACAGGCTTGCTTTTTTTGCGGCATTTGCTCTTGCAATGCTTTTTTCTGCTTCATTTTTTCCGCAAAATCTTTCCGCAAATTTTCCACAACTTTTAACGGCGCGACTAGTGTCTGCGCTTCATCGCTCCGCTGAACGCGTCTCCGATCGCCGTCTAATTGGCGATTTTTTTCGCCTAAAAGCGCAGCCTCTTTCCGCAAATTTTGACAATTCTTTTCGGCTTTTTCAATGTCTTCCAATGTCCGCTTGTATTCTTCATTTTTCTTTAATTCCGCAGACTTGGTTACCTTTGTTTTTTCCGCTTCGCCGAGCCACGCTTCCAAATCGCGCGCCTCGTTGTCAGGCATCAACTGAATGCCATTCAAATTTTCTTGGATGCTATCTAATTTTCCTTGTTCTTCTTTATTGCGAGCAAAAACCGCCTTCGAAATTTTCCGATAAATTTCTTGTCCCGAAAGTTTTTCAAGAATCGCCGCTTTTTCTTCGCGCTTACTTTTGAGGAAATTATCAAAGCCGCCCTGCGGAAGCATTACCGCCCGCATAAATTGATCAAAATTTAAGCCGACAATTTCTTCAATTTTTTTCTGCACTTCTTTTGTTTTCGAAACTTCATCGTGGGCAATGTATTCGCCATCTTTTTCAAACAACAATTTGACTTCCGGCGATTGCATTTTTCCGTCAGGTTTATTTCCTGCGCGATGCACTTTCCAAATCGCTTTGTAACGATTCCCCGCCGATTCAAATTCCACTTCCGAAAAGGATTCTCCCGTTCCAAGCGTCATCACGAGTTCGGGTCCATTATCCAACTTCGTCTTGTCCGCAACGCTGTCTTGGCGCGGTGTCTTTCCATAAAGCGCAAGAGAAATCGCATCCAAAATTGAAGTTTTTCCCGAGCCCGTCGGGCCCGCAATGGCAAAAAGATGATTGCGCAAAAACGCGGGATCGTCAAATCGTAACGTCCATTCTCCCGCAAGAGAATTCACATTTTTAAAATGCAATGTTATAATTTTCATTCCTGAGCCCCTCCTTCTTGCACAAGTTTTAAAATTTCTTGGAACGCACCTTCCAAACGTGCTCTCATCTTGTCATCAAATTTTTTTGTTGATTTTTCTTCTTCGCGTAAACGGCGATCAAAAATTTCGGTCGGCGAATGTTCCGAAAGATCGCAGTCATCTGCGGCAATCGTCTGCGAACCGTCCACGCGATTTGCATATTCCGCTTTGACAAATTCCAAAGTCGTCTTTTCAAAATCGGAAGAAAGCATGTCACGCAAATTCCCCACCGAGCCTGTGCCCGTGAAACGCACGCGGACAAATGCCTTAGGCGTTTCCAAATTTGCCTTTGCAATTTTCGCACGAATTTCATTCAAATTTTCGCCCGAAATCGTCACCATTTTGCGGAATTGCGGAACGCTAATCGGACGAATTTTCGGCGGATTATTTTCTTCGAAATCGACGAGAAGCACAACGCTTTCGCGGTTCGCTTCATCAAATCCCATCGGCAGCGGAGAACCCGAATAACGGATGCGATCTTCGCCCGCTACTTTCTGCGCCCGATGAATATGGCCGAGTGCGACATAATCAAATGCCGGCGGGAAAATTTCGACATTGACATTTTCCAAATTGCCGACGACAGTGTATTCGGTATCCGCAGCATTTTCTGAAAGAATTGAACCCGCCGCATAAAGATGCGCCATCGCAATAATCGGAAGTGACTTTCCGACATTTTCTTGCAACTGTCGCGCCAGATTTTTCAATTTTTCAAAATGCGCTTTCGTGCCCGCGCGGACAAATTCTTCGTCCGTTGCCGCTTTGGCATTTTCCAAACTCGCCTGTAACGCTTTATCGCGCAAATACGGAGCCGCACAAAGAATCACTTGCGGATTTTCTGCATTCGGAAGCGCAAAAACTTCGTTCGCAAAATGATTTTCTACATCCGGCGAAGCGATGACGCGCACATGCAACAATTCCAAAACCGAGCGTGCGACATTTAAAGTTGATGGCGAATCGTGATTCCCTGCGGTAATCACGACATTTTTACAGCACGTGCCATTGAGCTGCGTCAAAAAAGAAAAGTAAAGTTCTTGCGCAGCATTACTCGGCGAACCTGTATCAAAGATATCGCCCGAAACGAGAAGTGCATCCACTTCGTTCGTAACAATTGTTTCTTTTAACCACGAAAGAAAGGCTCTGTATTCTTCTTGCCGCGAACGATCGTGCAAAGAATTCCCCAAATGCCAATCCGATGTATGCAAAATTCGAAAACCAGTATGACTCATACCACAAATTTAGATTGATTTATTTGTCAATTTTGACAAAAATCATTTTTTTTCTCGGAATTATTCCAACCGATTTTTCAAATAATGCGGCGCGGTTTTCTTGACAAAAAATACCGCAGAAACGAGAAGCAAAGCAGCGCAAAACAAGAACATCGTCGAATACGAAAACGCTTCGGCCAAAGGGCCGCCGACCAAAATGCCGATGCCAATTCCCAAATCCCAGCCCGTCAAATAAGTGCTCGTCGCCGTTCCGCGCTGATCGTGCCGCGCCAAATTCACGCACATCGTTTGGTATCCCGGAAACACGAGCCCAAGGCCTGCGCCGATTAAAAACGCCGCCGTTAAAAAGACGATTTGATTTGGAATGAGCGAAAAAAGAAAATACGCAGCCGTTACCGACGAAAGTCCAATGGCGACAAGACGCGTCAAATAACCGCGATCGATAAGCTTTCCCGTGAGAAGTCTAGAAGTAATGAGCCCGATGGCGATTAACGCATAAAAAAATCCCGAGCCCGAAAGATGATTTTGTTCTGCGTAAAGGGCGACATAATTTGTCAACGGTCCATACGCAAAGCCGATAAAAAGCATATTCACAAATTGCGGAATCGCCCGCGTTAAAAAGAAACGATCGAGAGAAATCGGCGCAGTATCTTTCTTAATCGGCTTCGCTTTCGTCCGAATCGGGAAAATTAAAATAAGTCCGATTACACATAAAATAACCGAAAGTGCAATAACCGGATTTGCGCCATACGCTTCGTATAAAAACATTCCCGTCATCGGTCCCGTTGCAAAAGCGAGATTTGTCGTCACACCAAAATAGCCGATGCCTTCGCCGCGGCGACTCGAAGGCAACACATCGATAACAATCGTGCTGCCCGCTGTACTTGCGATACCGAAACCGACGCCGTGTAAAAATCGGATAACGCCGAGCACAAAAAGAGTTCCCGCTGCCGCATACCCGATAAACATCGCCGAAAAGACCAAATACATCAACAAATACAAAGGCTTCCGCGGAAAACTATCCACGAGAAATCCCGCAAACGGACGACAAAAAAGCGCACCAATCGTATAAAGCGAAATGATCACTCCTGAAATCGCCGCCCCAGCTTGAAATTTTTCAAAAATATAAAGCGGAAGAATCGGCAAAAGTTCGTAAAACGAAAAAAATAAAAGAAAATTTGTAATACCGACTAGAACAAATTCCCGAGACCAAAGCTTTTCCATACCCGCAAATTTAGCAAAATTGACCGCACAAATAAAATTTTTACTAAAATAAAAATCGCAGCTAATTTTTAATTTTTCTGAAAAATCAATAGTTCCTATATAAATAACAAGTCTTTTCAAGCTTTTTCCCCGTAGAATTTCCCCGTTGATATTCCTCACGCAATGGCTATCGCAGAAAACTTCTTTTCCGCAAAGCCTTTTTCAGAGATTACATTTAGTTTATGCATCTCAAACAATTTTTCACAGAAATTCCGACATCAAAACTTTCGCATTCTTCGAGTCCCGATGAAAAGGTGAAAAAACTAACCGAAGCCGCTGCGCTCAAAGCAGCGATGGTGAGCGCTACATTATCCGCGCCCGGCGGCGTTGTCGGGATGCTCGCTTCCCTTCCCGATTTAGCGGCGATTTGGCGCATCCAAGCGCAACTTGTCGCAGACATTGCTGCGACCTACGGCAAGCTCGGTTACCTTACAAAGCAATCTCTCGTCTGGTGCCTTTGTAAACAATCCGGCGTTCAAATTGCCCGCGATGTCGCGATGCGCGTCGGCACTCATTTTCTCTTGAAAAAAAGCAAACTCAAATTGCTTTCTCGGACTCTTCCTGTCGTTGGCGCAATCAGCAGCGGTGCGTATGCCGCATACGATACTTATAGCGTTTCCAAAATCGCCAAAGCTTACTTTGAAAATTCCGAATTTCAAAATGTCGAAGACGATGATGTCCGCTATGCCCAAGCTGAATCGGCGGAAAATGACGAAAATTTAAATGCTTAAATTGCAGATTTTTTTTGCAATTTGCGCGAAAAATCGGCATTTTCAGCGGGAAAATTCCTTTATTTTTTGGGAAACGCTCCCGAAAACGCCCGTTTTTCATCCTTACTTTCACTTTAAACCTTGAGAGCTGGTCAGAAATTTTCTATTTTATGCGCCAGTTTACATTCCTAATCATTTCACGGAAAGAATATGAACGAAATTCACAAACATCGTAACATTGGTATCTCGGCTCACATCGACTCGGGAAAGACCACCCTTACAGAACGCATTCTGTACTTCACCAAGAAAATTCACGCAATCCACGAAGTTCGTGGTAAAGACGGCGTGGGTGCCACCATGGACTCCATGGAACTGGAAAAGGAACGCGGCATCACGATTCAGTCCGCAGCGACCTTTGTGAACTGGAAAAACACCACTATTAACATTATTGATACACCGGGGCACGTGGACTTCACAATCGAAGTGGAACGCGCACTCCGCGTTCTCGATGGTGCTATTCTCGTTTTGACCGGCGTGGAAGGCGTGCAATCTCAGTCGATTACCGTTGACCGCCAGATGAAGCGTTATCACGTTCCTCGCGTCGCTTTCGTGAACAAGTGTGACCGCTCGGGCGCAAATCCGCTCCGCGTTGCTGTGATGCTCAAGGAAAAGCTCAACCACAATCCGTGCGTTATGCAGATTCCTATCGGACTTGAAGACAAGCTCCGCGGCGTCGTCGACCTAATCAAGATGAAGGCTTACTATTTCGAAGGCCCGAACGGCGACGATTTGATCGAAAAAGAAATTCCGGAAGAATTGAAAGAACAAGCTCAAGAATACCGCGAAAAGCTCGTGGACTGCTGCTCTGACTTCAACGACGAAGTCATGGAAAAGGCTCTCGAAGGCGACTACAACGATATTCCGGCCGAACTTCTCAAGGCTACAATCCGCAAGGCAACGATCGAACTCAAGATGACTCCGGTCTTCATGGGTTCTGCACACAAGAACATCGGTATTCAGCCGCTCCTCGATGGCGTTTCCGAATACCTCCCGGACCCGACCGAAGTTGAAAACATCGCTCTCGATGTGGACAACGGCGAAAAAGAAGTCGTTCTCAAGTCCGAAGATGACAAGCCGCTCGTTTGCTACGCGTTCAAGCTTGAAAACGGTCAGTATGGTCAGTTGACTTACATCCGTATTTATCAAGGTAAGATTACGAAGGGCGATTCCATTTACAATATGGCAACCGGTAAGAAGGTTTCCGTGGGTCGTCTCCGCCGTATGCACTCCAACCAGCCGATCGATATCGAATCTGCAGGTTCGGGCGACATCGTAGCCCTCTTTGGTATTGACTGCGCTTCGGGTACCACCTTTACCGATGGCTCGATTCACTACAACATGACTTCGATGCACGTGCCGAATCCGGTGATTGAACTTGCTATCGAAGCCAAGAGCCGCGATGACCTCGAAGCGATGTCCAAGGCTCTCAACCGCTTCACCAAGGAAGACCCGACGTTCCAAGTTTACGTGGACAAAGAAAGTGGCCAGACCATCATCAAGGGTATGGGCGAACTTCACCTCGATGTTTACATTGAACGTATGAAGCGCGAATATAAAGTCGACGTGGAAAAGGGTAAACCGCAGGTGGCTTACCGCGAAACCATTACTCGTTCTGCAAAGTTCGATTACACGCACAAGAAGCAGACAGGTGGTTCGGGTCAGTTCGCAAAGGTCGTCGGCGAAATGCGTCCGATGGCAGTCGAAGGCGATGCCGAAAATACATACAAATTCATCAACAGTGTCGTCGGCGGACGTATTCCGAAGGAATTCATTCCGTCTTGCGATAAGGGATTCCAGAGCTGCATGGAAGCAGGTTCGCTCATCGGCTTCCCGGTCGTCGGCATTGAAATGGACCTTCAAGATGGTGCCTACCACGAAGTTGACTCTTCGGATATGGCGTTCCAGATTTGCGCTCGTATGGCATTCCGTCAGGCTTTCGAAAAGGCTGGCGCTCAAATCCTCGAACCGATTATGAAAGTGGAAATCACGACTCCGACCGAATTCCAGGGTAGCGTCGTCGGCAACATTTCTCAACGCCGCGGCAACATCATGGGCACGACCGAAGAACGTGACGAAACCATCATCGAAGCAGAAGTACCGCTTTCCGAAATGTTCGGTTACATGACGGACCTCCGCTCCATGACTCAGGGTAAAGCTGAATTCACCATGGAATTCAAGAAGTACGCCCCGGTTCCGCGCAACATTCAGGACGAACTCATCAAGAAGTACGGCGACAAGGCGAAGAACGCTCAACGCTAATCTTCTCGAACCGAGAATTCAAAAAGCGAGCTCAAACGAGCTCGCTTTTTTTGTTCAGAATTGAAAGCAAGTCATTTTTATTGCGCACAAAATTGCGCATTAGAATGTTCCAAGTTGGTTTAATCCCTCGAACAATTTTTGTTGCATCTCTTCAAAAAACAGTTTACCTTTATAGATGTAGGACGCGCCCCGACGGCTTTGGTTTAGCGAAGGGATGCTGGAGCAAACCGCAGCCGCAGGGTAAGGCGGTCAGGGCGCGTTCCTAATTTCTCTCTTGAATGTTTTTCATTGATCATCCTCCTTGAGCGCAGGGCGTAAGCCCTGCGTCTCTTTTTTTTTCGCAGAATTGATTTGCAAAAAAATCCCACAAAAAAAGAGCCCGCTAAATTTAGCGAACTCTTTTATACTCACGGCGGGAATCGAACCCACGACCCACTGCTTAGAAGGCAGTTGCTCTATCCAACTGAGCTACGCGAGCAGAACTGGTGAAATTCACCGAGTGCGTCAAATATAGGAAATTGAAAAATTTTCATCAAGCAAAAAGATTCAATCGGAATTTAGAAAAGCATTCCCACTACATTTCTGCATTTTTCAAACAAAAGGCTGACAAAAAATCCATCGAGAAATTGCATTTTTTTTGCTTTTTTGAGAATGGACAAATCTATATTATAAGAAGAAACTATTTGAAAGGTAGATCATGACATTAAACGAAGCTCTCGCCATTGCCGAAAAAGCCCACGCAGGTCTCAAAGATAAAGCGGGCGGTCCATACATTGACTTTCTCAAAAGTGTGGCGGAACATTTGAAAAATAAAGGCGAATCCGAAGAGGTGCAAGCTCTTGCTGTTTTGCAAGATATTCTCACGCCGGCGACGAAACTCTCCGAAGAAGATGTCCTTAAAATGGGCGTCCCTGCCGAGATGATTGCACGCATCAAGAAGATGACCTATCACAAGAATCAAGGTTGGATTGACGAATACAGCTGCAAATTGATGGCTCAAGGCGTCCCCGCCGAAGAATCTACTTACGAAGCCCGCGAAAAAGAATTCGTCCACTTCGTCAAGACTTTGAAAGACGATCCCATTGCAGCGAAAGCAAAAGCCGCCATTTTGAGCGTCCTTCAAGAAGACAAGTACATTCATCGCCAAGAACGTCGCGAACTCAAGACGCAATTCCGTCTGAAGAAGTATAAAGCAGCGATTGCGGCACTCGAAGAATAAATTTCAAGGCAGGACGATTCCTGCCTTTTTTGTTATTCTGTTGTCGTTTGAGCGTTCATTTGTTACATTTACCGCGCTAGCCTTTCGAGGCTCACAACCCTAATAAGGAACATTACCATGGCAAATAAAGTCTATAACTTCAGCGCAGGTCCTTCGGTCCTGCCGGAACAGGCCCTCAAAGAAGCATCTGCTGCCTGCATCGATTACGCAAACAGTGGCATCAGTATTCTTTCGATGAGCCACCGTTCAAAGCCGATTGGAGACATGTTCGCAGAAACCGAACAATTTCTCCGCGACTTGATGGGCATTCCTGAAAACTACGATATCGTGTTCCTCGGCGGTGGTTGTTCTCTCTTGTTCTGCATGGTTCCGATGAATCTTCTCGGACAAAATGAAACGGCTGACTATACCGATACCGGCGTGTGGGCGGGCAAAGCTTTGAAAGAAGCAAAGCAATTCGGCAATGTGAATGTCGCTTGCTCCACCAAGGCCGACGTTTACAATCACATTGACAAGAATTTGCAGATGAGCGATAACGCAAAATATCTGCACATCACCGGCAACAACACCATTTACGGAACCGAATGGCACAACTTCCCGAAGCCCAAATCGGGTTATCTCGTTTGCGATATGAGCTCGGACTTTCTCGCTCGTAAAGTGAACGTTTCGGACTTCGGTATGATTTACGGCGGCGCTCAAAAGAACATTAGCTGCGCTGGCGTTACCGTTTCGATTATCCGCAAAGGTCTTCTCGGCACCGTGGATCGCAAGATTCCGACAATGCTCAATTTCCAGACGCATATCGATGGCGCAAATATGTTCAACACGCCTCCGGTATTTGCAGTCTACGTGATGAACCGCACTCTCAAATGGTTGAAGGATATCGGCGGTATCGATGCCATTGAAAAAATCAACCGCGAAAAAGCAGCTCTTCTCTACGGTGCATTGGACGCTTCGAAGGTGTTCGTCGGCACGGCTGCAAAAGAAGACCGCTCGATGATGAACGTTCCGTTCGTCTTCAACAAAGAAGTGGTCTCTGCCGAAAAGAACGACGAATTGGCAAAGGAATTCTTGGATTTTGCAAAGGCTCGTGGTTTGCAACAGCTCAAGGGTCACCGTTCTGTCGGCGGCTTCCGCGCTTCGATTTACAATGCAATGCCTATCGAAGGCGTGCAGGCTTTGGTCGATTGCCTCGGCGATTTCGAAAAGAAAGTCTTGGGATAATTCCCGCGGTTTTCACAAAAAAAGCTCGCAGCGATGCGAGCTTTTTTGTTTTGCATTTGATGCAGAAAATTTCAGCGCGAGGCTCAAACTTTCTGCGTTTTCATTAGAAATTAGTCGCCGTCAATGCAGCGGACAGAATAACCGTTTTCTGCGTGCGGCGCTAATTCGCGGACCATGTTATCGCCCATGCGGCCTAAGACCCAAATCCAAATCGTCGCATTGCGTCCATTTTGCGAACTCCAGAATGCCGTGTATTCGCCCATTTCTACATAGCGATGCCCGCGGCCCAAAATTTCACGACGACCAGAACCGAATGCGGTAAATCCATATTCATCTGTTCCGCCGCCACCTTGCCAACCCGAGCGCGCTTTTAACTTCGACGCAAATGCTTCGCATTTTTGCACGCCGTCGTAGCAGCCCGTTAAACCGGTGAGCATATCTTGCCATTCGCGATCACGCGGCAAATGGAATCCTTTCGGGCAAGCTTTGCGCGCACCTTCTAACGAATAAAGACGACCGCTGCGCATGCAGTAATTGTCTTTGTCATCGTAGCACCAAGATTCTCCGGGGATGTTATAATTCATATTTTGCGCAAGCCATGTTCTGCCGTCAATTTTAATCGTCCGGTAAACTTGACCATCGCGGACATCGGTAACAAATCCCGAATTTTGCTTCACTTCTTGGAAATGTTCTTGCTCTTTAATGCGGAAAGCGGCGAGCTGATCGCGCTGATGTCTTTCGGAGCGTTCTTTATTTGCGACCCAATATTTTTGAGCTGCGGGATTTTTGAATTTGACGCGCAAATCGCGCAACGCATACAATTCATCGTCACAAGCCAAATCGACACCTTTAATATCGACGATCAATTCTTCTTTGCCAAATTTCTGCGGTTTCATCACATACGAAATCCACGCTTCTTTCGTCTTATTGCAGACTCCGTAAAAGCGTTTATTTTCGACGGTATCCGCAGCCACTTTCATCACGCCCGAGACGACGAAATCGACATTGTCGCCTTTCACAGCAAACGATACCGGTTGCTTTTCACCGTAATATTCGTATTGCATAAAGCGAATTTGCCCGACGACGGGAACGCTTTCGTATTCGCCTTGCCCTTCTGCATGGAATATCGCATCCCATGTTTTCGGTTGAACCGCAAAGACATTGGCGCACAATAAAACCAAACCAAACATTCCTGCCAAAATTTTCATTTAGCTTTCCCCTTGTAAAAGTTTTGCCGCTTCCTTGGCAAAGTAAGTCCAAATCATTTTTGCCCCCGCCCGTTTAATTCCCATCAAACTTTCGAGGATGACGCGATTGCGATCTAGCCAACCATTTTCTGCAGCGGCACAAAGCATCGCATATTCTCCGCTCACTTGATATGCGGCGACTGGAACTTCCGAAAAGTCTGCGACTTCGCGAAGAACGTCCAAATAATAACACGCTGGTTTTACCATCACAATGTCTGCGCCTTCGTTAATATCCAAGGCGACTTCGCGGATGGCTTCCCGACGATTAGCGGGATCCATTTGATATGTTTTTTTATCGCCCGCTTTCGGTGCCGAATCAAGCGCATCGCGGAATGGTCCGTAAAATGCCGACGCATACTTTGCACTGTAAGCCATAATCGAAGTGTTCGTAAATCCTGCGGCATCGAGCGCACTACGAATCGCACCAATTCTTCCGTCCATCATATCGGACGGGCAAACAAAATCGGCACCCGCTTTCGCATGACAAACCGCCATTTTGCAAAGAACGTCAACGGTTTCATCATTTAAGATTTCGCCGTTTTCTGCAACGATTCCATCGTGTCCATCGATGTTAAACGGATCGAGCGCGGCATCGGTCATCACGACGACATCCGGAAATTTTTCTTTAATCGCACGAACGCAAGTCGGCACAAGTCCATTCGGATTATAACTTTCGCTGCCTTTGTGATCTTTCTTTTCTTCGGCGATACTGGGGAACGGCGCAATCGCTTTGACGCCAAGCGCTACACATTCTTCAATTTCTTTCAAAAGAACGTCCACGGTTTTGCGGGTCATTCCCGGCATCGACGGAATCGGTTCTTCTTTATTTTCGCCTTCCATGATGAAAACGGGATAAACAAAATCCTTCACCGAAATTTCCGTTTCACGCACGAGAGCGCGGACAGTTGCGCTCTTGCGATTTCTCCGCGGACGTTGATTCAAATCCAAAGTAAATTCATTCATTTTTTCACCTGACTGTTAACGCATTTTTCCCGAACGGAGAACGTCCATCATATCAAACGGACGCGCGTTTCCTTCTTTCAATTTTTCGGCTAAGAAATTCACCGCATCCACCGAACCTTCGGCGTAAATTTTACGGCCGCAGACATTGTGTTGGAATTCAAAATGAACGGTGCCATCTTCGCTATCGAGAGAATAAGTGTGGAACGCATGACCCGAAAGATATTCCGCGGGCACATGCATCCGTTCCATCGAATCTTTATCATTCCGCACTTTTTCAATTTTACTTTCGTCGATGTCAAATCCCATTTTGGCAAAAGACTGCGCCACCGCTTTTGCGGTTCCGCTCGTATCGGCTTTTGTCTTTTGATGACTTTCGACAATCGAAAGTTTATAGCCCGAGAATGCCGTCGGGAAAGTTTCGGCAAGCCATTCGATCATCGCTTGGAATGCGACAATTTGCTTCGCCATATTCGGCGCAATAACGCTCGGATGATTTGCATCGGCGACGAGTTTTTTCAACGCTTCGCGGTCGCCGCCCGTCGTTCCCATCACAAAAGGAATTTTGTGCGCCACATAAAATTTTGCATTATCATTCACTGCGCTCGGATGCGTAAAATCGACCGCGATAAGACCCGGATATTTTTCGAGCACTTCGCCAATACGCGCTTCGCGATTCGACGGTTTTAAAAGCTGAATTTTTTTGCCTGCAACTTCGGATTCATTTTCGACGATGATTTCACCGGTGAGCGAAAACGGAACCAATTCAAGTCCGCGCTTCACACAAGTTTCGGCGACGATTTTTCCCATATTTCCTGGGATTCCATTCACCATGACCAAAGTTGCCATAAGACACTCCTTGCTATACAGCTTTTATTCCGCGACAAAGATAGAAAATTTAGCACCCGCTTTTCGTAAGTCTTTTCGAAAACAAAAAAGAACCGCATCGCTGCGGCTCTTTTCCTTGAAAAAAAACGATTAAGCGTTTTTCTTAAAATCCACATAAGCGCTGAGCACATCGCGGAAAACTTCGTCCGGAGTGTTATCGCCCACGATGTGGCTGATGATTTTGGAATCGTACTTTTCCAAAACTTTTGCAGTAGAATCTTTGTAAACATTCAAACGATTCTTAATCACATTTTCGTCGGCGTCATCTTTGCGGCCTTCGATTTTTGCGCGATTCAAAAGACGTGCAACGATTGTCGCTTCATCCTTAATATCGAGAACAAAAATGTGCTTCACATCGACGATAGACTTGATGAGATCTACCTGCGCAACCGTACGAGGAATACCGTCCAAAAGGAGAGTATCCTTTTCCGGATTCAACTTATTCGTGTTCACCAAACCTTCGACATAACGTTCGAAAATTTTCACAGTCGCTTCGTCCGGAACGAGAAGGCCTTTGCTCGAATAAGAAGCAAGGAGCTTGCCCGATTCGCTCGACGGAGCAATGCCGCGGAAAATATCGCCAGTCGAAAGATGCTTGAGCGAAGTCGTAGCCGCGAGTTTTGCGCCGACAGTTCCTTTTCCAGAACCCGGAGCACCGAAAATCAAAACAGCAGAAATTGCCATAAGAGAATCCTCATAAAAGAATTGTTTTGCGCTGCAAATATAGAAAGAATTTTTCCATCTTTTCGTAGCGGATTCAATCCTTTTCCTTTATTCATATGCCAGTTCAAAAATTTTCAAAATATCTTCGTAAGCGAGCGGTTTATAACCGATTAAAGAACGCGTTTTATTTCGCGAACAATCTAACGCCAATTTTTCTAAAGATTCTTTTTTCACGCCGAGCATTTTTAAATTCGTCGGCATTCCAATCGACGCATAAAATTTTTCTTGCAAATCAATTGCGCATTCGACAGTCTTTTCGGGATGTTCAAAATCGATGTCTAAATTCCACACATTTTTTGCGTATTGCAAGAATCGATTTACATTGGATTTGTAAACATAACGCGCCCAACTGCACCAAAGCGCCGCAAGTCCTGCGCCGTGAGAAATTTTCGGATACATTCCAGAAACTTCATGTTCCAACTGATGCACGACTAATTGAAATTCGCGACCGCAGCCGGTGAGTCCATTATGCGCGAGCGAAGACGCCCACATCATATTTGCGCGAGCCGTATAATCGTTTGGATTTTTCAAACAATCCTTCCCCGCTTTCATCACACTTTTGATAACCGCTTCCGCAATAGAATCCGTTAAATAGGTTTCTTCGCCCGGACAAAAATAACGTTCAATCGTGTGCATCGCAATATCGACAATGCCGCAAGCCGTTTGATACGCATTCACGCTAAAAGTCAATTCCGGATTTTCAATCGCAAAATTCATGCGATTAAAACTCGAACTATATCCGCGTTTTTCTCCGGTTTCTGCATTCGTAATCACGCACGAATTGGACATTTCCGAACCCGCAGCCGCAAGTGTTAAAATCGCCCCTTTCGGAATCGTCTTTTTCGGTTCTGCTTTTCGGAGCGAAAAATCCCACACATCGATTTCGGGATTCGCAGCGCCATTCGCAATATCTTTTGACGAATCCATCACCGAGCCGCCGCCCACTGCCAAAATAAAATCGACTCCTTCGCGCAAACACAAATCAATTCCTTTTCGCACTAACGAAAGTTCGGGATTTGCAATGACGCCGCCGAGTTCTACAAACGCAATTTTTTCATCGTTCAAACATTTTTTGACGCGGTCCAAAAGCCCGCTTTCTTTCGCCGACTTTCCGCCATAATGAATCAACACTTTTTTCGGCGAAAATTCCTTCACTAATTTTCCAACCCGCAATTCTTCGCCAGCACCAAAATAAACTTTCGTGGGCGTTTCATAAATAAAATTCTTCATAAAAAACCTCCGCCAAAATATAATCACTATTTCAATTCACAATGGACAATGCAAAATGAACAATGATGAGAAATTCTCACTCCTAATTTTTCCTGTATTCTTTCGGGCTTTGCGCAAATGCTTTTTTGAATGTTTCGGCGAAATAACTTGCGCCCGAAAAGCCGACGCTAAACGCGATATTTTCAATGGAATCGTCTGATGTTTTTAAAAGTTCACATGCTTTGCTTAAACGATAGGCGGTTAAAAATTCGTTGGGGGTTTGATGAAAAAATTGATTAAACAATTTGCAGCATTTGCTTTGTCCCACGCAGCCTGCTTTCGCAATTTCGTTAAGCGTTAATTTGTCACTAAAATTTTGTTGAATGAACCCGACGATATTTTTTAGAATCGTTAAATCGCCCGATTGTTTTTTGGGCTTTTCATTTTCTTTCATCAAGAGTTTGAAAAGGCTTGCCCACATCATCGCAAATAAAGATTGAATTTCAAGCGGAGCTGTTTTTGAATTTTTGGCTTGATACATCAATTTTAAATTTTCAATCACTTTTTGATGAATCGGATTTTGTTTTTCCAATTTTAAAAAAGCGGCGTTTTGATTTTTCACAAGCGGCATCACAAAATCTTTTTCTACGGCTACTGACGAACAAAGTAATATTGGATGAATGACAGCAAAAATAAATTCACATTCTTGTTCGTCGGAATATCCAAAATGCAATTGCCTCGAATTTACAAAAGCACCTTCGCCCGGATTCATCGGAATAATTTTTCCGTTCACATTGTAATTCATAAATCCCGACAACACGACAACGATTTCAATCGAATCGTGCCAATGGCTTGGGGCCGAAAAATTGGGGTAGGTCGAAAGATGCGCTTTGTTCACCAAAATTGGATAATCTTCAAAATCATAATGGATTTTTTCAGAGCGGTCATCGTTTAAATCTAGTTCCACTGGCATAGCCACCTCGCGCAGGATTGTTATAGAAATAGATAGAAAATTGATTTTAATCTGTAAATTTTAATTGTATAATTATACTCGTAAAACAAAAGGATATTTTTATGATAGACAATATCACACGCCGCGATTCTGGCATGGCTTACTTTGCAGACGAAAGCGTTACCGCGCAACAACTCGTCGCCAAAAAATGCATTCGAAAGTATAATCAAATGATGCCTTTTGATTTAGAAGGTTTAAAATGCTTAGACGAAGCAGGCATTAAACATTCGGGCTCGCTTTACTTTGAACCTCCGTTTCATTACGAATACGGAACTCACATTCAAGTGGGCGATAACTTTTACGCAAACGCTTTTTGCGTGATGCTCGATGTCGGAAAAATTACGATTGGCGATAATGTATTCTTCGGACCGTCGGTTTCTGTGTATACCGCAGGCCACCCCATTCACCCTGTAAGCAGAAGATCGATGTATGAATACGGCATTCCTGTAGAAATCGGAAACGATGTCTGGGTGGGCGGAAATTCTGTCATTTTGCCAGGCGTAAAAATCGGAAACAATGTCGTCATCGGCGCCGGAAGTGTCGTCACGAAAAACATTCCCGATAATGTCATCGCCGCCGGAAACCCGTGCAAAGTCATCCGCAAAATCACCGAAGAAGATCGGAAGTTCTATTTCAAAGACAAGGTTTTTGACGATGAAATTTGGGACAAAGTTAAAAACACAAAGTGATTTTACAAGTAAATTAGTTTCACTTGTTTTGCCGATAACTTTTCAGCAATTCATGCTTGCCTTAGTCAGTGCAAGCGATGCTTTAATGCTTGGAAAGTTATCGCAAAATGCTTTGTCAGCGGTAGCTCTTGCCTCGCAAATCAGCTTTGTGCAAAGCTTATTTCTTGCGGCTTTAACGATTGGACTTTCGATTTTACTCGCGCAATATTGGGGCAAAAAAGATACCGAAGCGGTTTCGAAAATTTTTTGCTACGGGCTTAAAATTTCTGCGATACTTTCCCTTTTATTTTCCATCGTCGCATTTATTTTCCCCGCGGAATTGATGCAAATTTTCACAAACGAAAAAGATTTGATTTTCGATGGTGCAAAGTATTTAAAAGTCGTTTCGTTCTCGTATTTTTTGACAGGGATTTCGCAAATCTTTTTATGCCTTTTTAAAAATTGCGAAAGGGCGTTTCAAAGCAGTTTGATTAGTTCTGTCGGCGTTGTGGCAAATATTATTTTCAATGCGATTTTTATTTTCGGATTATTTTCATTCCCTGCGCTTGGAATTGCGGGAGCCGCACTAGCGACGGTTTGCGCAAAAATAATCGAACTCACTTGGTGCATTTTAGATTTCAAATTCAAAAGTCAAATCAATTTCCAAATCAAACATTTAATTCGAAACGATATCATTTTTGTTCGCGATTTTTGGAAATATACATTCCCCGTTTTAGGAAACGAAATCGTTTGGGGCGTAGGCTTTACGATGTATTCTGTCATCATGGGGCACTTGGGAAGCGACGCCGTTGCCGCAAACTCGATTACAAACATTGCGAAAAATTTAATCGCTTGTTTTTGTATTGGGCTCGGAAGCGGTGGCGGCATTTTAGTCGGCATTGAACTTGGAAAAGGTAATTTAGAACATGCAAAATTATGCGGGGAAAAGTTGTGCCACTTGGCGATTTTCCTCGGGACGATTTCTGGAATTTTATTTATCCCGCTTTCGTTTTTAATTACTTCATTTGCCAATTTATCGGAAACGGCAAATGAATATTTGAAATGGATGCTTTTGATGTGTTCGTATTACATGCTTGGAAAATCCATCAACAGCACAACGATTGCGGGCATTTTCTGCGCGGGCGGTGATTCCAAATTCGGATTTGTCTGCGACTCAATCACCATGTGGTGCGTGACTGTTCCACTCGGATTTTTTGCCGCGTTTGTCTTAAAGCTCCCCGTCCTCGCTGTATTTTTTATTGTGAACTTAGACGAAATCGTGAAACTGCCCGCCGTATATTTGCATTACAAAAAATACAGGTGGGTGAAAAATATTACGCGGTGAGACTTAAAACATGAAAGAACTTTCGCGCCTTAGGCGAAAACTTTTTATGATTATGAAAATCCTAAATATCTACATGACTAAAGAATGCAATGTGTAGTCAATTACTTTCCTCTACCCAATCGGTAAATCAATTCCATAATCCACAGTATTTTCACGCAATTCAAAAACAAGTTGCATTTGACTATCTTGAGTTTTACAGATTCGATTTTGATAATCGCTTCGAATTGAAATTTGCTCAATTTCTTCGCGACGTTTTTTAGATAATTCTAAAAATTCCGATTCTTGTTCAATTCCTAAAAAACGGCGATTCAAAAGGTTAGCTGCAATCCCTGTTGTACTTGATCCTGAAAAAGGATCTAAAATCCAAGCATTTTCTTTCGTTGAAGCTTGAATTATTCTAGCTAAAAGCGGTAATGGTTTTTGCGTCGGATGTTTCCCACAAGATTTTTCCCAACGCCCAATCGCAGGCATTTGCCAAACATCTCGCATTTGCGTGCCGCCATTTATTTTTTTCATCAACTCATAATTAAAATAATGCGGGACTTTTTTGTTTTTTCGAGCCCAAAGAATAAATTCTGTCGAATGCGTAAAAAATTTGCAACTCAAATTAGGCGGCGGATTTGTTTTTGCCCAAGTGATGCAATTTAAAATTCGAAAATCAAGTTCGTTTAACATTTGAGCTACTGAAAAAATATTATGGTATGTTCCGCTAATCCAAATGGAACCATCTTCTTTTAATCGATTACGACAAGCAGAAATCCATTTTCGGTTAAATTCATTGTCACTTTCAAATCCATGAGATTTATCCCAAGAGCCTTTGTTGACGGAGACTTGTTTACCACTTTGAACTGAGATTCCGCCATTAGACAAGAAATATGGAGGATCTGCAAAAATCATATCAAACTGAAAATCAAGTTCATTTAAAACTTGAATGCAGTTTCCTTGAATTAGATTAAAATCGTGGTTTTGAGATTTGTAGAAAGATTTAGGCATCAGGCAAAATTTCCATTTCAGGTACTGGTAAACCTAATTTTTCTAACGGAATATATTCAAAATAGTAAAAACAATTCATACTGATTATATAATCTAAGGTGTCTTTATATTTTGGATTTCCTAGGTTCTGTCAAATAAACTGTGTCATTTAGTTTTTGTTAGCTAAAAAAAGAGCTTTGAAATTTCAAAATTGAAGAAGCGAAAAGCAAAATCAAAGCGATGTTTTTTCAACTCGATTTTGTCTTTGCGACAACTTCAAATTTCTCCTTTTGAAGCAATTCAAATATAACAAGAAATGATAAAATTATCATTCCTTGTTTGAAAAAAAATCATCCAATTAAAGTTTTTGTGTTTCCGTTTGGGGGCGGAGAAAATTCATTTTGGAATTTGATTTAAGTTGAGTGGATTAAATCTTTGACCAAAAAGAATCGATAATTTTTGTACGCAAGTTGTCCAGTTTTGCAATGGCTTTTTCCACTTCTTTTTGATATTTCGATACGCCAAGTACACGAGTTTTACAAGCGAGTCATCATTTGGAAACAGACCTTTTGTTTTTGTCACTTTTCGAATTTGGCGATGATAACCTTCGACAGTATTTGTCGTATAAATAATGCGACGAATTTCACTTGGATAATCAAAATAACACGAAAGTTTATCCCATTTTTCTTTCCAAGATTGAATGACGATTGGATATTTTTTTGCCCAATTTTCTTCTAATTTTTTGAGTGCAATTTCGGCTTCCGTTTTGGTCGATGCCGCATAAACTAACTTCAGTTCTTTCAAAAATTCTTTTTGTGATTTTGCGTTAATGTACTTGAGTGAATTTCGAATTTGATGCACTACACACAACTGAACATTGGTCTTTGGAAACACGGATTCTATTGCGTCCGGAAAGCCTGAAAGTCCGTCTACACAAGCGATGAGAATGTCTTCCACTCCGCGATTTTTCA